>JAJYCH010000050.1:0-1925 GCA_021778575.1 Planctomycetota bacterium | reverse complement strand
TTGGCCCCTTCGAGCTGGGTCGAGATGAACTCGGCCAGCTCGATCGACGAGCCGAAGCTGCTTGAACCCGGCTGCGATTTGCCGGGCCGGAACTCGAAGACGATGATCGGTGCTTCCGACTTGTTCGCGACGGTTCGCGCCAGGAGTTGCTTGGTCGAGGCCTTGATTCGCTCGATCAACTCGCTGTCGATCGGCTCCTCGATCAGGAAAAACTGACCGGGGGTCGATTCGGCCGCGCGAGCTTGGGCTATCGCGGGCCGGGGGAGGTTCGAGGCGAAGCCGAGAACAAGCAGCAGAGGCAACGCAAGGAACGGACGCGCGAATAGCGATCCTGTCATCTGAGATGGACTCCCTCCGTCGATCAGCCGTTGCAGGTTTAACATCTCCAACGGATCGAGCGGACTCGATCTCATGGGAATGTCGTGCCAGAGACGACCGGCTTCGGCAAGGCCCGGAAAGGGCGGGCCGGGGAGTCCGAGCGAAGCGAGGAGCGGGCTCGAACCGTCCGGCTCTGTCAAGCCAGCTCGATTATAAGCCCCCTCGCCGGCCTTCGTCAAACATCGGGTCGATCTCGCGCCCGACCGGGTGTCTCGGGACGCCGCCGACCCGGAGATTCAGCGTGGCCTCGACCGGCCGCCTGGCTGCGCCGCCTGCTGTTTCGGGTCGATCGGCACCAGCGGGCCTTGACCGACGTCGGCGGCCTTGGGCTGATCCCCCTTGTTCACGACCGTCTTCCAGTCCTTGAAGTTGAGGAAGCCGAACCACTTCTGGTCCATCGGATTGTTGACCAGGACCTCGTCGTTGGGACCGTTGAACTTGTATTGTTCCATCCCTTTGTTGCCAGTCTTGACCAGCCAGAGCTGGTTGGGCAGAAACGTCTCTTTATTGAGCCAGAGGCGGGCCTTCTCGAAGCTATCGCGATCAATTTGCTGAAGCGGCACGATGTCGATCACGTACTCCTGCTGGAACTCTTTGGAGAGCCACAGCCCGTAGCGCTGCTTGGCGGCTTCGGCTTTCATGTTGAAGAGGAATGGCAGCGGCCCCTCCTGAAGCGCTCTTTGCTGGGCTTGCTTGCCGAGCGGGTAAACGGTGATCGTCTTGTTTGCCCAGGTGTACTGAAGGACTTCGGTCCCGGTGCAGACAAGCCGTCTCTCCGGTTCCTTCTCGAGCTGGGCGACTTTCTTTCCCTTGTCGTTGACGAGAATAATCGGCTTCTTGTCGGCGTCGAGCTTGTAGAGCTGAAACTGCAAGCAGGCTTTGTCGGGGCTCTGGAGCATCGCCCGACCCCGGAAGTAGGTGTTGCCGAAGGTGGGGTCTTTTTCGACCATGTCGAAGGCGGCGTCGAGCGAGACGATCTTGGTGCTGCGGATTTCCCACTCGGCAAGGATGGGATTCATCGCCAGCGCGGCACGCTTATCGGCCTCGGCTTTCTGAGCGGGAGTCAACGGCGCGGCGGGGGCCACGGCTTTCGGGGTGGCCGGGGGATTCGCCACCTGCGCCGGGGCGGATTGCACCCCCCAGGCTCCCGCGACCAGCGTCAATATCCAGGCGACGTGCCGATTCATGGCGATTCTCCTCCGTGACGAACCCGATCCAGCGATCGGTCGCGACCAGCGTCCCCAGGTTCTTCCTGCCCTGGACCCGGACCCTCGACCGGTTCTTGATCGCGAACCCTAGCAAAACAGCCCGGATTCGACCAGCCCAGCCGTTCGCTACCCGCTCAGAGGGTCTGCCCGGATTTTCTGGGGGGCTCTGGTCGACCCGACCCTCGGGCTTCCGACGAAGCCCTGATCTGGAGTGCGAGAGCTTGCTCCGAGCTCGAGTGACTCGGCCAACTTTTTCGGAGGAGGACCGTGGAGCAAGCTCCACGAAGCAAAGCGAGAGCAAGCTCTCGCACTCCAGAGGATAGAGGACGAAACCCGTCC
>JAJYCH010000822.1 GCA_021778575.1 Planctomycetota bacterium | reverse complement strand
TCTCCGCCCAGGCAGCAGCTGCGGGAGGGGCCAAGGCGGGCGAACCCAGCCCACTGATCCAGTTCGCGCCACTGATCGCGGTTCCGTTCATCTTCTATTTCATGATGCTCCGCCCGCAACAGATCCAGGACAAGAAGCGGCGTGAGCTGATTAATAACCTGAAGAAGAACGACAAGGTTCTGACCGCCGCCGGAATGTACGGAACGGTGATCGCGGTCGACGAGAAGACCGACCGGGTCCAACTCCGGCTCGACGACGACGGCAAGGTCAAGGCGACGTTCACGAAGGCGAGCATCGTCAGGGTTCTCGGCGAACCGGTCGAAAAGGTCGCCGACGCGAAGTGACGGCTCGACCGACGGGTTTGCCCGACAGGGGTCGGGCGATTCCGGTTTTCTGAATCTTGTTCGCACCAGACGACGACTCACCGAGGTTGTCGTGACAGAATCATCCGAAAAGGGGACGTTGTCCCCGTCGAGGGGTGGGTTTCCTTCGGCAATTCGTTGGGCTTTCTTCGAGGATTGCGACCGCCGGGCCGCAGGAAACGACCATGAAAAAGTATGGTGTGAAATTCGGGCTAATTCTGGCCCTGACCCTCTTCGGGCTGGTCTCGATCTGGCCGCCCAAGGAGAAGCTCAAGACCGGGATCGACCTCTCGGGAGGGACGATCCTCGTTTATGAGGTGAATACCTCGGGGACCGCCGCCGGGAACGTCAACCTCGACGAGCTGATCACCGCCTTGAAGCGGCGAATCAACCCCGAAGGGGTGCTCGATATCCCGATCCGCGCGATCGGCAACAAGCGGATCGAGGTCATCCTGCCCAAGGCGACCTCGGAGAAGGTCGAAGAAGTCAAGCGGAAGATGACCAACGTCGGCTCGCTCGAGTTCCGGATCCTCGCCAATCACAAGGAGGATGGAGAGATCGAGGACCGGGCGCTCGCCCCCAAGGGGCTGACCAACCCACCGCTGAAATACCGCTGGGCCAAGCTGGGCGAGACCTATTCGGGAACCAATCCGACCACCGAGCCCCAGGGCTCGACGATCACCGACCCGGCGCAGCGCTGGCTGAAGAACAGCCTGGCCGGTCGGACGATCTATCTGACCGGCAAGACCTCGGCCGGCCTCGAACAGACCGACGTTGCCCTGCCGATCGAAGGAAACACGATCAGCACGATCCAATTGAAGCAGCCGCACAAGCTGGCCTCGGTCTCCTCGTACCGGATCGAATTCAACCCGAGCCGGATCACCGGCGGCAATTCCTTCGCTCCTCGACCGATGGACCCGATCATCCGCGAGGAAAAGACCCCCGGCCATACCGAGCGATACATCCTCTACAAGGTTGACCGCCAGGACGTGACCGGCAAGCTGCTGGCCAAGGCCGACAAGCAGCAGGACGACCATTTTCAGCCGGCCGTTGGGTTCGTTTTCAACCGCGAAGGGGGGCGAAAGTTCGGCAAATTGACCGGTGAGCATCTTCCCGAGGAACAGGGGGAGTTCAAATATCAGCTCGCCATCATCCTCGACAACGTGGTCCAGTCGGCTCCGTCGATCAACTCGGAGATCCGGAGTTCGGGGATCATCGAATCGGGCGCGAATGGGTTCTCGGCCAAGGAACTTGACTACCTGATCACGGTTCTTCGATCCGGTAGCTTGCCCGCGAGCCTGAACCCGGAACCGCTCCAGGAAGTGAACGTCGGCCCGACCCTGGGTGAGGATACGATCGCCAAGGGGGTCTTCGCGATCTTCCTGTCGTTGATCGTGGTGCCAGTCTTCATGATGGTCTACTACCGGTTTGCCGGTGTGGTGGCCGTCGTCGCGCTGATGTTGAACCTGTTGCTCTTGCTGATGTCGATGGTTTATCTCGACGCCAGCTTCACCTTGCCGGGGCTGGCGGGGCTGGCCTTGACGATCGGCATGGCGGTCGACGTCAACGTGTTGATCTTCGAGCGGATGCGTGAGGAAGCGGTCCGAGGGGCCTCGATGGCCCAGCAGATCCGCAACGGATTCGACCGGGCCTGGGTGACGATCTTCGACTCGCACGTCACCATCTTCCTGTCGGGCCTGGTGCTTTATCTGGTCGGGACCGACGAAGTGAAGGGGTTCGCCCTGACGCTGATCATCGGCATGATCTGGAACCTGTTCACCGCCGTTTATGTCTCGCGACTGATCTTCGAGTTCTGGTACGACCAGGGCTGGCTGAAGAAGATCTCGATGTTGAAGATCCTCGACAAGACTCAGATCGACTTCATCGGCCCTCGCAAGCTCTGCATGAAGGTCTCGCTGGTCCTGATCACGCTGGGGCTGGTCGCCACGTTCATTCGCGGCGTGGGGATGTATAACATCGACTTCACCGGCGGAACGCTGGTCACGATCCGGCTCGCCAACGACGACCCGCTCGTCAAGGATCTGAGCGAATCGCAGCGGACCAGCTTCGTTCGCGAGAAGGCCAAGCTGCCCGACGTCACCGTCGAGAGTCTGACGATCGGCAACGAACGGACCGGCCAGAGTTACAACATCCGAACGACCGAACAGGACATCGAGAAGGTCAAGAAGACGGTCCTCGATTCGTTCGGATCGGCACTCCAGCGCGTGGAATTGAAGGTCGGCGAGCCCAAGGCGATCGCCGGCGTCGAGCCGCCCAAGCCCGACGCGAAGGAGAAAGCCAAGGAAGAAACCGACAAGTTCGCCGGTGGCCGGTCTTACGATCTGACCTTCAA
>JAJYCH010000821.1 GCA_021778575.1 Planctomycetota bacterium | reverse complement strand
GGTCGCGACCACTTCCCTCGGTCGATGTGTGTCCTGATCGGCGGTGGCGGGATCAAGGGAGGTCAGGTCATCGGAGCCAGCGACGAGAAAGCGATGGGACCTGCTTCAGGCGACGGGATCACTCCCGACGACGTCGCCGCTTCGTTCTATCATGCCCTCGGAATCGACTGCCGGAAGGAATACAAGACCTCGACCGGTCGGCCGATCGCCATCGTTCGCAATGGCAAGCCAATCCCCGAGTTGTTCGCCTGAGGCGAATTCGCCCCGATCGAACTGGATACCAAAACGGCCCGATCCGTCCTGAACGCGTCGCGAGACGCAGGGCGGTTCGGGCCGTCTCCTTTCTGGTCCGCCAGTAAATCAGTCGATTCAACGGGCCTTCGGCCGGAGTAGTGGATTCGGCAACCCACGAACCAGCTTGACCGTGTAGACATCGAGATTCCAGAACCGGTCGATGTCCACGCGGGTCGAATCGGTGGCGTAGGTGATCGCCAGAACGTCGTCGGACGATTCGAGTTCGGGAGCCTCGCGAGCAAAGTAAGCATAGAGCTTACCGTGAAAGATCCCACCGGCCGGTCGGTTGCCGAGAGTGGCCGGGTCGGGAGGAAGCTGCCCCGTCGCCAGCGGTCGACGCCCCGGTGTCGGTGTCACCCGCGCCGCTTCGGGAAAGGTGTAGACCGGCAACGGCTGCTCCCACGGGCCAAACGGACCGGCCCCGCGGGCGATCCAGACCGTTCGCCCCTTCACGTCGTCACGTCCAAACTTGACGTCCTCAATATCCTTGTCGTATGCAAAGGTGGACTGCCAGGAATTCAATGTCTTGTTGAACCGGGTTGAGAGCGATTGATAGCCGAAATTCTTGGAGTTGCCGATCTCGTAAAAGTCGTTCGGGTCGATCGGCCAGGGCTTCCAGGTTCCATAATTCCGGGCCATGATCTCGGCGACCGGGGCCAGGTCGGTCCCATCGATCGCGGCCTCCAGCCGGTCGAGCGGAATCCGCAGCCCCACGACCTGAAACCGCGTGAAAAAGCGGCTAAAATCAGCGCAATAGACTCCATAAGTGTAAAGATAATTTTGTTTCGGGTCAGGGGATTCGACGTAGAACGCGTCGGCACCAAAATACGCCGGGACCTGGCGACCATCGTTCGTTCCCAGATAAACGTAGCCGAATTCCCACTTCGACGGCGGATCGAACGGGTTCACCACCTTGACGATCACGGTCTGCTTGATCGTGTAATGATCGTTGTCGGTATTGAGCAAGTACGTGAAGATGTACAGCGAACGTTTCTGCAAGAACGCTTTGTGTGGCCAGAGCCGGTCGCCATTGGCTTTGTTGCGGTCGCTCGGTGCAAGCTTCGGCGCGGCAAAGAACGGATAGGGGCCCTTCGAGAAAACGCCCGAGGGATCGGGAGTGGGCGAACCCCGGAAGTAATGCGTCGTCGTGGCCCGGTTGGTCGTCGGATCACGCTTGACCAGGGCGATCGAGTTGCCCACCGAGATCCCGGTACATGCCCCCGATCGGTTCCGCGCTCCGGGTTCGGGCTTTGCGCCGATGTAGACGTCGGCAAAGGTCCAGAACATGGTATTCTGATCGAGCGCGATCAGATAACCACTATCCCCACCATACCAGCCACCGGGTGTTCCCTCGGTGCTCAGGGCCGGAGACGGCACGGGAAAGCCGTCAAATTTCCAGTCGCCGAACTGACCCCGAGCGGGCGGGCTGATGGTCGCCAGGAGGGTCGCGGCGAGCAGGCATCGACCGATCCCGTTCCGATTCATCGTTCTCGCCCCCGCTCGGAGATCACGAACGCACCTTGCCGGTTCAAAGAATCGCGCTGTCCACGGCGGCTTTCATCTTCGCGAGTCCGGTCGCGGCGACCTTCGCCGGATCTTGTTTCCAGTAGTCGCGATTGAACAGTTCGAGCGACAGATTGAGATGAAAACCAAGCCGCTTGAACGTCAGGAACAGCTCCTTGAGCGGAGCCACGCCGTCGCCGGGATAGACCCGGTCGGAGTCGCTCAGCTTCTCGCGTGGCAGGTCGGGAAAATCGTTCATATGAAGGACCGGGATCGCGTCGGGACCGAGCAAGTGCAGGCCGCCGTAATCCGATCCCCCCTTGTGCAGGTGATAAACGTCGGCCAGGATCGCGGCCTTGGGATGGCCCGATTCGATCGTCACCAGCGCGGCCTCACCGAGCCGGCTGATCGGCTTCGAGAATCCCCAGACCTCGACCAGCGGCGTCACTCCGTACCGCTCGGAGATCTCAAGCAAATCGCGGTAGCGATCCGCAACTTTACGGAGGTCGAGGTCGACCTGATCGGTTGCTCCGAACGGAGGGGCGGCGATTCTGGTCCCGCCGATGGTCTGGACCATCTCCATGTTCCGCCGGGCCTCTTCGAGCCCCTTCTTGCGCCGGGCGGGATCATCAACGGCCCACTCGAAGAAGCCGATCGCGTCGACGACCTTCAACCCTGAGTCGCTCAGCTTCTTGCCCAGGTCGACGAGCGAGCCACCGTCCTTGACGTACTGATCAAGCTCGCGAATCCAGGGCTCGATCCCGTCGTAACCGGCCCTGGCGATGATGTCGATCTCCTCGACGATCGAGAGTTTCTGGCCCGAGATCGTGCTGGTGTTCATGCAATAAGTGAACGTGGCTCCGGGAGCCACCCTGTTCGCGGCCAGGTTCGAGGCGCGGGCCGACGAACCAAGACAGC
>JAJYCH010000820.1 GCA_021778575.1 Planctomycetota bacterium | reverse complement strand
GGAACGACCCCGGCCGCCACCGCCGCCGCCGTAACCACCACCACCACCGCCGCCACCGCGATCTTCACGAGGCTTGGCCTCGTTGACCGTCAGCCGACGACCATCGTGATCCTGGTCATGCAGACCGTCAATGGCTGCCTGGGCCTCAGCCTCGGAGTCCATCTCGACGAATCCGAATCCCTTGCTCCGGCCGGTGTCGCGGTCCTGAATGACCTGGGCGCTCTGGACGGTGCCAAACTGCGAGAAAAGCTGCTCGAGCTGCGAGCTGTCGACCTGATAGGTCAAATTACCGACATACAACTTCTTGCCCACCGGTGGTCTCCCGGGCGAAGGATGGACGACCCGCTGGAAACTTTCCGGGTCGAGGAGAAAGGGGCCAAGGCTGCCCAGTCGGTGGGAAGGCGAAGGCGAAAGCGACTATGGAACATCGTCCAGAGTTTAACCGCTGACTCGGTCGTCAAACCATCCAGACAGAATATAACCAGACCCCTTCAGAAAAAGATAGTAGTTACAAGAGCTTTTTTTCCCGATTTTATTTTCGACCGCCGACCCGCGGTTTCTCGTGCTTTCCCCTGGCGATTGCCTGGAAGATCGGGTGCAATGAACCGAATGACTGCCCAACCGCCCCGATCATCGTCATCCCAGGAGTTGCAGGCATGCGTCGTTTGTCCCCGGTCTTTCTGGTCATTCCCCTAATGGGAATCTCCGTCTGTCTTGCCGCCCACGAATCCGCCGACGACCAGAAATCGGGTCTCGATCAGGCTTACATCGATCCCAAGGTCCGCCCTCAGGACGATCTTTTCCGCCATATCAACGGCAAGTGGCTGACCGAGGCTCCGATCCCCGCCGACCGACCGCTTGACGGTGCCTTCTACAAGCTCCGCGACAAGTCCGAGGCCGACCTTCGAACGATCATCGAAGCCAGCGCCGCGAGCCAGGCCGCGCCGGGGTCCGAAGCCCAGAAGGTCGGCGACCTCTTCGCCAGCTTCATGAACGAGACCCGGGCCGACCAGCTCGGACTCCAGCCGATCCAGGCCGACCTCGATGCGATCGACGCCATCGCCACCAGGGCCGATCTGATCAAGACGATGGCGCAGCTCGGCCGAACCGGCGCCGATGGTGCCTTCGGCGCCTTCGTCAACACCGACGCCAAGCAGTCCGACCGCTACATCGTCTATCTCGGACAGGGCGGAATCGGTCTGCCCGACGAATCGTACTACCGGCTCGAAAAGTTCAAGCCGGTGCTCGACGGCTACCTCGCCCACGTCACGCGGATGTTCGAGCTGGCCAAGGTGGCCGACCCCAAGAAATCGGCCGAGGAAGTCGTTGCTCTCGAAACCCGGCTCGCCAAGGAGCACTGGGATCGGGTCAAGAGCCGCGATGACACCTTGACCTATAACAAGAAATCACCCAAGGAGCTGGCCGAGTTGACTCCCGGCTTTGACTGGCCGGTCTACTTCGAGGCGATGGGCAAGAAGGGCCTGGGGGATGTCATCGTCGCTCAGCCCAGCTATTTCACGGCGCAGGCCAGGGCGATTGACGAGGTTCCGCTGGCCGAATGGAAGAACTGGCTGCGCTGGAGCGTCCTCCGAAACTTCGCGCCGCTCCTGAGCAAGCCGTTCGTCGACGAGAATTTCAACTTCTACGGCAAGACCCTGACCGGTTCGCAGGAACTCAAGCCGCGCTGGAAGCGGGCCGTGGCCGCGGTCGAGGGGTCGCTGGGCGAGGCCGTGGGTAAGCTCTATGTCGCCAAGGTCTTCCCGCCGGCCGCCAAGACCCGGATGACGCAACTGGTCGCCAACCTGATCGAGGCGTACCGGCTCGACATCCAGTCGCTCGAATGGATGAGCCCCGAAACCAAGAAGAAAGCGCTCGAAAAACTCACCAAGTTCACGCCCAAGATCGGCTATCCCGACAAGTGGCGCGATTACTCGCCGCTCGAAATCCGCCGCGACGACCTGGTCGGCAACGTCAAGCGATCGAGCATTTTTGAGATTGACCGCCAGATCGCCAAGCTCGGTCAGCCGGTCGATCGCTCTGAGTGGCTGATGACCCCGCAAACCGTCAACGCTTACTACAACCCGGGGATGAACGAGATCGTCTTTCCCGCCGCCATCCTGCAACCGCCGTTCTTCGATCTCGAAGCCGACGACGCGGTGAACTATGGCGGGATCGGCGCGGTGATCGGTCACGAGATCGGCCACGGATTCGACGATCAAGGGTCGAAATACGACGGCGACGGCAACCTCAACGACTGGTGGACCGAGGCCGACCGCAAGGAATTCGACGCCCGGTCGAAGAAGCTGATCGACCAGTACGACGGGTACTTTCCGCCCGAAGTCCCAGGTCAGCACGTCAACGGTGCCCTCACGATCGGCGAGAATATCGGCGATCTGGGCGGACTGACGATCGGCTACAAGGCGTATCGGATCGCGCTGGGGTCGAAGGAATCGCCGGTCCTCGACGGACTCACCGGCGATCAGCGGTTCTTCGTCGGCTGGGCTCAGGTCTGGCGGGCCAAGTACCGACCGGCCGAGCTGACCCGCCGGCTCGCCACCGACCCGCACTCGCCCGCCGAGTTCCGTTGCAACGGAACCATCCGCAACGTTCCCGAATTCTACAAGGCCTTCAACATCAAGGAAGGTGACAAGCTCTGGCTCGCACCCGACAAACGCGTGCAGATCTGGTAATTGTTTCGCGTAAACGGATCGGGTCGAAGC
>JAJYCH010000819.1 GCA_021778575.1 Planctomycetota bacterium | reverse complement strand
GTGGCGACAACCTGTTCCAGACGGAATTCAGGATGGACCAGCAGGTTGCTGATGATCGGCGTCGCCACGTTATAGGGCAAATTCGCGACGAGCTTGAGCCGGCGGTCGGGCGAGATCGCCAGCCCTGAGCGGATATTGTCGAGCACTTCGGGGTTGAGCTTGTTCTTCCCCTTCAAGGCATCCACATTCAAGACCCGGACGTTGGGCAGGCCGGCCGTCGCCTCGGCGGTCAGGGCGGCCATCGCTGGGTCGATCTCGACGGCCACGATGGTCGCGCCGGTCATCGCCATCAAGCTGGTCAAGGCCCCGGCCCCGGGTCCGACTTCAAGGACCACATCCCCCGGCTTGACGTCGGCCGTCTTGACGATCAGGTCGTGAATATTCAAATCAATCAAGAAGTTCTGGCCGAACCGGTGCCGGGGATAAATCCCCTTCCGGGCGAATAGGCTCTTGAGATAGTTCAAAGTCTGGCGCTGCGGAGGCATGGGCGTCTCGATCGTATTTAATTCGTTGGAATTGTGCAGGAGTCTCGAATCCTCAGCGATGGCCGGAGGTTCCGATGACCATTTTCGTTCCCATCCCGATCAAGGCCACAGCCGAAATGAGCACCACGATTCTCCCCTTCCAGGTGAAGCGAAACAAGAAGTCACGAGGCGGCGCGAAGCAATCAACACACAGGAAAAACAGGAGGATCGCGGCGATCAGGAGAGCGGCGACCCCATTCTGGTAGTCGAACTTGGGCGCGGCCGACTCGCGACCGCATTGGAGACAGATCCGGCAAGCATCCTTCCACGCGACACTTGCATTGTCGGAACTTATCTTAAACTTCTTGCCGCCACAGACCGGACAACCTCTTGCCATCAGAGTTCTCTTCCATCAGTTCATGTAGGCTGGGTCGAGACCCAGCACCACACGTCCACCCTGGGCCGACGACCGCACCAAGCTGTGTCGTAACCCAATCTAAAGATTGGCAGAAGCCGACGTGGAGCGTCGAGGACAACATTCCCACGGAGGACCGCTGGGTACCAGTCAAGTCCTCATCTTATCAAGAATTCGCGTCGAGTGGAGCCACTCGGCAAGAGCTTTCCTCGATCTTCGCTCCCTGAGGTTCCTGCGAAGGCCCAGGACCGATCGGCATTTCCTCTCGGGGAGGAACACTGAATCGACCGAGCAGCCTGGCGATCGAACCAATCAGAACAATGATCATGCCCCAGGCGATGAGGACGCCGCCAATCTGCGACAGCAAGATCCTCTCAAAAGGGCCAGCCCGGGAGAAACGAATCCACCCCCAGATCCCAACCGCCGAGATCGCCACGACGACCATCAGCCTGCGGATCGTGAACCGAGGACGAGTCACCGACATTCGTGATTCCTCGTTCTCGCTGTCTCGGTTCGATCGGCCTACTCTTCCGGCTGACCGCTGAAAGCGGACCGCTGACCGCTTTCGAGCAACTTCGCCACATGCTTGGCCAGCATATCGGCCTCGATGTTCACGCGATCGCCGACCTGGAGCGCGCCCAGGGTCGTCACGGCCAACGTATGGGGGATGAGCATGATCGAGAACCGATCAGGTCCGACATCCACCAGGGTCAGGCTCACGCCGTCGATCGCGATCGATCCCTTGGCGACCATCAACGGCGTCCAGGCGGGATCGATCCGGAAGGCGAGGAATTCCCACTCGCCATCGGGGCGGCGCTCGACCAGTTCGGCCGTGGTGTCGACGTGCCCCTGCACAAAATGCCCGCCCAGCCGGTCGCCGACCTTGAGCGAGCGTTCGAGATTGACGGAGTCGCCGACCACCTTGGAACCGAGATTCGTCCGGAGCAGCGTTTCGGGACCGAGCTGGACGTCGAAGCCCCCCCCATTGGTGATCTCGACCACGGTCAGGCAGCAGCCGTTGACGGCGATGCTTTCACCGAGGGTGAAGGAGTCGGGAAAATGCGGCCAGGCCAGCCGGAACCGTCTTCCGGAGCCTGCTTCAGCGACGTTGACAACAAGGCCCAGAGCCTCGACCAGTCCTGTGAACAAAAGAATGCACCTTGATGAGAGAACAAGGGGGCGCGGTCTCGGGTCAGTCGAGATCGCGCCCCCGGATTCGGACGACGGGCGTGATCAGGCTCAAGGCGTTACTTGGGGTAGTTGGCCTCTTCCTTGCGGGCGGGATATTCCATGACGACCAGCGAATGCGTGGGAACGTCGTAGGTGTATTCCTGGTAGAACGGCAGCTTGGGCAAGGCGATGTTGTTGGCCTTGATGATCTTTTCCATGAACTCTTCGGTGGTCTTGGGATACTCGCCGGTCTCTGCCTGATAGAAGTCAACGGCCTTCTTGATGTTGAGCGTCGCGGCCTGGCCGATGATCGAGACGTAGGCGTTGCCGGTGATCCGGATCGGGTCGCGGGCGACGATCTTCGGCGAGGCGACGACGGCCCCGGCCTGTTTTTCCTTGTCGGTCTCGCGAATGTCCTGGGTCTTCGCGCCGAGGATCGGCACCGGCTTGGTCTCGGCGGGGGGCGTCACCGGCGGTGCCGATTCGGCGGAGGTATCGAGGTCGACGCCGACGAGCCCCGGAGCGCGGGTCTGAGGCCGGTTCGGGGCCGGGCCGCCGGGCTGGTCGCAACCGATGACCAGGGTCAGGCCCAGAGCGATCGAAGGGGTGAGCCAGGAATGCTTCGACGGGCAAGTCATGGATGCGCCATCCTTTTTGGAATCCGTTGTCGAGCAGG
>JAJYCH010000818.1 GCA_021778575.1 Planctomycetota bacterium | reverse complement strand
GCCCAGCGTGCGTCCTCGGGCCGCCAGCGCCGCGGTGATTGACGAGGTGCAACCTTGCGATCGGAGCATGGCCAGGTGTTCGGGATCGCGGGCCGAGGCGACGAGGACCCTGTCGTCCACCTCGCCGGCGATCTCGGTCCGGCCGGTCTTGAGGACCTGGAGCGTCGTCCGCGGGTCACCCAGCGCGGGAGGATAGCGACGAGCCAGTTCCCAGGCCAGTTCGACCTTCGCCGGATCGAGATGCGCGACGGCCAACCGTCGGGTCGAGCCTCCCGCTTCCAGCATGT
This sequence comes from Planctomycetota bacterium, assembly GCA_021778575.1. GTDB lineage: Bacteria > Planctomycetota > Planctomycetia > Isosphaerales > Isosphaeraceae > Tundrisphaera. The sequence continues at coordinate 2,448 of JAJYCH010000818.1, read as the reverse complement.
CAACGACGCACCAGTCGGCCACATGGGGGACCGCCATCCGGGCGACCGCCGAGAGTGTGGTCTCGTAGTCGAGTGACGAGGCAAAAACGGTACTGACCTCGGCCAGGAAGCCGAGCATTCCTTCCGCGCGTTTCTGATCGTCGATATCCGTGCAGGTTCCCAGCCACTTGAGAACCTGTCCCGAGCGGTTGAGAACCGGCAACGCCTGAACCAGATGCCAGCGAAAGATCCCGTCATGACGGCGGAGCCGCAGGTCGAGCGCCAGCTTCATCCCCGAGCTTCGAGTCCGTTCCCAGCCGTCCTGCCAGCGCTTGATATCTTCCTTATGGAGCGAACGAAGCCAGTTTCGCCGCTGAGCCGGGCGCGAAGGGAGTCCTGTATACTCCGTCCACCGCGGGTTGAACGAGTCGATCGAACCCGCCGGAGTCGCCGTCCAGACGATCTGCGGAATCGCCTTGGCGAGGAATCGATAGCGGCGACCGCTCGATTCGGCCTCAAGCCGCGAGGCCATCAGCCCCGGAGATTCGAGGCGAGGGTCAACCTGGGCACCGGCATTATCGCTGGTCGCCCCGTTGGTCTCACCATCCCTGGGATTGCCGGGCTCCGGCATGTCAGTCAGCCTCGTCGGGTCGAGTCGAGAAGGCCAGCAACTCAGTTCGCTTCGTCAGATATCCACGTCCCGGTGTGGATGGAAACACTGTCTGGCTCTGCTGGAGGATCGAAGTCCTACTTTTTCCAACCAGCAATCGATCGAGCTTCATGTTATCTTGAATCGTCCCATCCGACAAGGGCGGGATCACCACTCCCGGCCTTGAATCATCGTGGCACGGGCACGCAAACCAGTGCTCCGTTCCGGCAAACGACGACCAGTTCGTCGGTTCGCGGCGAAGGAAAGCAGGCGATCGGCGAGGCGATGAAGATCGGGTTCGACGCCAACGGGGCGAACGATTGGAGCTTACAGCGCAGCCAGTCGATCCGGCCGTGAGCCACTCCGGCCACCAGGCCCGGGCGAATCAGCGTGGTGGCGAAATAGACGGTTTCTCCGGCCGAGACGTTGATCGCGGTCCGGATCAATTCCGAATCATTGAGCTTCAACTGCGACCAGTAGATCACCCCGGCCGCGTCGAGACCGGCCAGTTCGAACCGCTCCGGTTCGACCTGGATGCAGGAGAGCGGGGCGGCCTGCAAGGTATGTCCTTCGGGAAGCGTCGGCCGCCAGCCGAGCAGGCGACGACGGAGCATCTTGCCGTTCGAATCGACCTGGCAAACATCCGGTCCATCATGGACCAGGACTGCCCGAGGGGTTGGCGGTTTGCCGTCGGGGGGGGGGATCAGAATCGCTCCCGGTGGGTCGTTTTTCAGGAACGGCATCGGCAGGCGGGTCCAGACCGCCAGGTTGTCGGTTCCTCCCATGAGGATCATCTCCTCGCCGTTCCAGATTCCCACGGCGATGATCGATCCGTCAGTCATCACCGGCGTGAGCCAGATATCGCCCGGCCCATCGATCGTCCGGACCGATCGGGCGATCCCGGGCGCGCCCGACGGCGATCGGTAGAGATGCACCAGTTGCTTGGCTCCCGGTTCCTCGCCCACCAGCAGAACCAGGGTCCGCCCCTCGGGGTCGACGGCGATCGCGGAGATCGGTTTTCGTTCCTCGCTCAGGCAGGAGACCACGCCGCTGGCGGCATTGAAACGATGGACCTGCCCGCTTTCGAAACCGAGAAAGATCTCACCGGTGGCCGAGGCGTGGCAGGCCGCCGTGACTGTTCCCCCATCAATGAGGATTCGTCGGCAATCGGCCCGGACAATCTGGCCCGAATCGCCCTTCGCGTTGGCTCGGCGCTCTTCCTGGCGGATCACCGCGACTTTCATGGCATGTTCGGCGTCATCGACCAGGTCGGCGGTCCAGACCTTGTTCCGGCCGAAGTAGTTCGCGGCGATCGTGCCCGGCTTGCGCAAAATTGTCACGTGGTGGCGGAGCTTGGCGGTCAGACCCATCAGCGACCGGTCACGCAGGTCATCGCGGATCTCGGCGATGGCTTCGCGATCGGCCAGGCGTGCCAGTTCGTTATAGAACTCGACCGCGGGAAGCTCGGAACCGGGTTGGCGGAGGAGCGTGTCGGCCTCGTCGACAAGCTTGACGAGGATCTCGGCTTCGCCACGATCCGCATGGATCGCGGCCATTCGGAGGCAGCAAGCCACGGCGTGGGTCGAAGGGCGGTTCTCCCAGCCTCGGGCATAATATTCGAGTGCCAGATCGGGGCGACGGGCGCGGTCGCGCAACAGGTCGCCGGCCGCCATCGGACCGTGGACGGAGTCGGCCATCAAGCGATTGGCGGCGAGCCGATATTCCCCCAGCGCCTCGTCTTCCTCACCCATCTTCCGGAGCAGGTCGGCCGCCTCGGCATGGAGGCGGATCTGGCGATAAAGCTGGAGGGCCCGGTCGAG
>JAJYCH010000817.1 GCA_021778575.1 Planctomycetota bacterium | reverse complement strand
CTTCGAGACCGCCGGACCTGGCGATCGCGTCTCGGAGGTAGACCAGCATGAGGATGCCCGTCGATGTCGCCATGCCGAAGCAGGCAATGTAGCCCACCCAGGTCGTGACGGTGAATGGAAACCCGAGCAGCCATTGGAACGCCAGTCCTCCGGCGATCGAGCCGGGCACCGCCAGGAGCATCAACAAGGCGTCGGCGAGGTCTCGAAACGTCCAGTAAAGCACGGCGAAGATCAAGAGAATCACGATGGGAATGACGACGACGAGCGTTTTCCTCGCTCGGATCTCGTGCTCGAACTGGCCGGTCCAGGTTACCGAGATCCCGGTCGGCAGCGCGATCCTGGCTGCTACGATCTGTCGGGCCTCCTCGATGAAATCGACAACTCCCCGACCCCGGACGTTGAGCCGGACGAAGTTCCGGAGCATGCCGTCCTCACCCTTGATCGTGGACGGACCTTCGACAATCCGGATGTCGGCAACCTCGGCCAGTCGGACGAAGTTGGGACGGCCATCGCCGGCTCGCGTCAGGGTCGGGACGAGGATCTCCCCGGCGGATTCCTCGTCCTCGCGGAAGGCCCGCGCGTAACTCACTCGCACAGCCCGCCGCTCGCGACCTTCGATCGTCGTCGTGGCGACCCGCCCGCCCAGAGCCATCTCGATCGCGTCGGTCAAGTCACCCACCGAGACTCGAAGCATCGCCGCCTTTGCTCGATCAGCTCGGATCTCCAGGGTTCCTTTCCCTCGGATCGGGTCCGCCACGACGTCGACCGCTCCCGGGACTTGTTTCAGTTCCTCGGCAATGGCCTCGGACACCTTCACCACGTCGTCGAGGGTCCGGCCAAGAACCCGGACCCCGATCGAAGTGTTGACCCCGGTCGCCAGCATGTCGACGCGGTTCTGGATGGGCATCGTCCAGATGTTCGACCAGCCGGGCAACTGGACCGCCCGGTCGAGTTCCGACCCTGTCCCGACCAACTCGGAACGCTCTCTCTGCCACAGGATGAGGTGGCGAGCAAACTCGGTGGAGAGCCGCTCCTGGATCGAATCGATCTGGGGAATCGGCGGCAGGTCAGGGGCCTCGGTGGTCCGTCCCATCGCGTGGTGATGGGCCGCGGCCCTTCGCACGGGCGGACGCTCGCGATGACGGCGGATCTCGGCCAGAGCCGTGGCAATTCCCGGAGCCAATGCCCCAACCCGGCTCAGAAAATCTTCGATGGCCAGGCGACTGAAAATGGCAGCTCCTCGTCCGACCAATTCCGAATTGAGCGACCGGACGTGATCTCGCCAGAGCTTGAGCTGGGCCGTCGTCAGGCCGTCATGAGAGGCCGGTCCCAGTTCCGAGCCATGCTCGCGGAGGAATTCGGCGTTCCGGAGATAGGCGAATTCCCGGAGTTGGGCATCGAATCTCGGCACGACGTCGGCCACGCACTCGCGGATCAACGCGTCTTGATCCGCGATCGGTGCTATCAGCTTCTCGAGGACCAGCGCGTCGAGCACGAGCCTGACCTGCTTGGCGGCGTCGCGGTCGGCCAGAACACGGCGGGGCCAGAGTTCTCGGGGGCGGAAGTTGACCATCGTCTCGATCATGTCCATCGGCGCAGGGTCGGTCGGGGTGTCGGCGCGACCGGCCTTGCCAACGACCATCTCGACCTCTGGAAAGCGGCAAAGGACCATGTCGCGAGCCTTGAGGTCGTCGGCCGATTGAGTGACCGAGGCTCTGGGGACAGTGATGGGCATGTCCATGACCATCCCCTCGTCGAGCGGCGTGAGGAATTCGCGGGAAATCGGGGTCATCGACGACTCGGTTACGAGGGCTACGACAACCAGTCCGAGCGTTCCTGAAATCCGCCCCAACCAACTTCGAGCCGTCATCCATGAGACGATCACCGCCATGAACAATGTCGAGAGCAACAGCAGACGGCTCCCGACCGCCGCGAACCCGACGAGTGAGGTCACGCCGAGGACCCATGCAAGCGGCCCCGGGTGGTCGAGGAGGTAAGCCAGGGTTGGCCGGTAGACCTCGATCACACTCCGGACCAGGTAACTGCCCGACTCGCGACGAATCCGACCGCGGATGAAAATCGTGCAAAGCGCGGGGACGAGGGTAATCGCCAGGACAGCGACGCTGAGCAGGGCGAACGTCTTGGTGAATGCCAATGGGCGAAACATCTTCCCCTCGATCCCACCGAGCGCAAATACGGGCAGGAACGAGAAAAGCATGATGACCACGGAGAAGAAGATCGGTCGCCCAACCTCGACGCAGGCAGGCAGGATGATAGCCCGAAGATCGCCCGTTGCGGGCCGGTCGCCAAAGTGTTCGCGGAGTCGATGCATCACGTTTTCGGCCATGACAACGGAGGAGTCGACCAGCACTCCGACAGAGATCGCGATCCCGGCCAGAGACATGATGTTGGCCTGAATGTCCACCAGGCCCAGTCGACGGAGCACCCCCATGATCGCAAACGAACCCAGGATCGAGAGCGGTAGCGTGATCACAACGATGAATGACGTTCGGATGTGAAGGAGGACGAGGAAAACGCAGACAGTCGCTGTGATCATCGCCTCGATCACCGTCCCCCGAACGGTCCCGATGGCCCCTTCGATCAAGGGCGTCCGGTCGTAAAACGGGACGATCGCCACTCCCGGCGGGAGCCCACTTGAAAGCTCGTGGACCCTGGCCTTGATTCGCTTGGTGACCTCGAGCGGATTCTCACCCGAAGCCATCAGGACAACGCCGC
>JAJYCH010000816.1 GCA_021778575.1 Planctomycetota bacterium | reverse complement strand
CTGGGGTAGGAGGATCGGGGCCCAGCCCCTACCCGGCCCCATGTTGTTGCCGGCGCTGGCGGGCAGCGAAATCAGGCCGGGAGGAAACGCGCTAACCGCGTCATGGTAGTTGTGGAGCGCCAGCCCAATCTGCTTGAGGTTGTTCAAGCATTGGGCACGCCTGGCCGCTTCGCGAGCGGCCTGAACAGCAGGAAGCAGCAAGGCGATCAAGACCGCGATGATCGCGATCACGACCAGCAATTCAATTAATGTGAAAGCGCGACGGCGCATGGACTTTCTCCGGGTGAGAGGGACGAACGCGCGCACCCCGAACGGGATCGAGCGAAGCTCGACCTTCAACGGCACGCGAAACTCAGAACGATCGACGACGGCTCGGATCGATCACGCCATGAATGCGCAAGCGACCGTGAGACCTCTCGGTCTGGTTCATGAACAATAAGGTTCAAGCGTCGGCGGAGCGTTCCGGCGGTTCGTCAACCCGGCAACCCGCCCGGGCCTCGGCGCGATCCGAGGTCGGGGGAGCGAGCAGAGAGTGGAGCGGCGAGGCTTGAGCCCTCACCATCGCCGTCCGGTCGGCGGGCTCGCACAATCGGACGAGCGGCCCAACACTCGGTGGCAAAGCTCCGCCGCAAGGGGCGGGCGACACGAAGCAAGGGCTCGGCCCCATCTCCACCAAGGCCCGATCCCTGGCAGGCGATCGCTTCGGAACGGTCGGAGACTCAGCCGGTTTCCGAGGTGCACAGCAGCATGTCTCGCCGCAATCCATGCCGCATTTGCAGTGATGCTCGCCCCGTGTCGCACGATCGGACTTGCCCCGCGAGACCGTGGATGCCGTTGCGCCCATCCCACCAGCAAGCCACGAAACGATCAGCACCAGCGCCGCAAGCGACGGGCTCCATCGTCTCGTCCGGGTGTGGAATGTCCGATCAACCAAGGGACGGATTCTCAGTCGGGAGGGATGTTGGGCAGATCCAAGTAATCGACGGCCAGCACTATCATGGGAAGTCTCTGCAAGAGCGTCAAGTGACTGGGCCGTTGTCAAACTGGTGAATACAAAGGAGGTAATCAGCTCTTCTCAGTTCATTGGGGCAGATTGTGCCTTTACCAACCCCAGACCCGCGCCATCATTGAACCGATCGTGGATTTTTCTAAATTCGCGTTCCTGGACCATCGAGAGGCTCTGACTGGCGGGAACAACGCTCTCTCCAGCCGACGAACCGTTCATCACGTCAGCGGAGGTGTCTGAAAATGACGGAAGCAGATCAACCCGGTGGTGATCCGCAGGCGGTCGGCGGCAAGTTTCCCGTATCCGCTGATCTCATGGCGGTGGTCTCAGGGGTTTTTGTCACGTTTGGCTTCATGTTCGCCGTGGCATTTTTACGTATGTTTATTGAAAACTGGACGGCGACGGCTCCCAAGATTGTCGTCGCGGTGATCCCTTTGTCGGATCTGGCCTTGGTGCTCTGACGATCTGGCAGACCATCCATCAGGCGAAGCAGCAGGCTCGGGGAAAATCGAAGTAAATCAGGCGGAGAACCATCGGTACATCTGGCACCCTCGGCACACTCTTTGCGGATCGGGCGCTTGACGGTTTCAATCCGGCTTTCATAATGTAGGTTGTGGCGGTGCGTGGTTTGGTTCATTTTCTCGCCGAGGCTCAGACGAACCGATGCGACGGTGGATGCGTGATCATCACCGGTTCGGACGATTGGGGATCATCCTGCTGATCCTGAGCTTGGTCCACGCGCCCTGGCCTCAGGCCGACTTTCACAACGTCCGCCATCAAGATCAGGCCGGAAAGGTCTGCGAGTTTCACGACCATCTCCTCCGCTGGCATCCCGACGCCGGCGAGGCCGACGATGTGGCGATCCTGCACTGGCACTGGGTCTTGCCCAGTTCCGGCCCGATCGAGAAAAATCATACCGGCGATGGCCCCGCGCTCCATGCGTATGTGAGCGGTTGGGACCTGAACTCACCCGATAGCAGTCCGGTGGTCGCCCCCGACCGATCGTCTCGCCTGATCGATCTCCCCTCCCCTTCCCTGCTGGCCAGCGACCTCGCGCCGTTTGCCCTCGCGGTCGATCGACCCGATCTCCGCGATCGTCTCGGTCCGATCCGGACCTTCGGCGCAACCTTTGCGCCTCGAATCTCGTTCGCTTCCCGGCTCCAGCGCTGGTCTTGCTGAACGAGGTCTTCCCCAAGCTCCGCCCAGAGGGTGACGTCACGTCAAACCTGTTGAAAACGGGTTGAGATGTCCTTCACCCAATCACTCATCCAACAGTCCATTCATTACATGTTCGTCACGTCAACACGGATCGGAGCCCGATGATCGGGTCTGCCGATCGGGTTGGCGCTGGGGAGGCTGAAGCCATGTCGCTGGAAGTCAATATTCCGACGAGGCCGAATTCGGTGCGTAAGGTGGAAGCGGTTCCGGGACGCTGGGGCTGGATTATCGGCGGGATCGTGGCGGCGAGCGTGGTGATCACCGCGGCGAACCTGACACACGACCGACTGTTTCATAAAGGGGAAGCGCCGGCGGGTTCCAATCAGGCCGTGCCCGGCAAGGTTGCCGACGAGCCTCAGCCGACGCACGACCTGAAGACCACCGTCGTGCTGGCCGAGGGAAAGTTCGCGAAGGCGGGAATCGTGGTCGAGCCGGTTCAGACGATCGACATGCCGAAGGAAGTGAGTGTCGCCGGCAAGATCGAGGCTGACCCCAATCGGCGGGTCGACATCAAGCCCA
>JAJYCH010000815.1 GCA_021778575.1 Planctomycetota bacterium | reverse complement strand
TCGCCGGGTCTCCGACATGGACCGCAAGGCCCTGGAACTCGACGACTTCAAGTTCAACGTCCACTTCATCCTGGCAGGGCAAATCCGGGGCCAACCGCACGACCTCTACATGATTTACCCGCAAGGTAACCCGCTCCAGGCCACCGAGGATTCCCCGTTCCTCCAGATCGGCGAGTGCAAGTACGGTCGACCGATTCTCGACCGAGGCGTCCGCTTCGAGAAAACCACCCTCGAAGACGCTGCGCGCTACGCCTTGATCTCGCTCGACTCGACGATGCGCTCGAACGTCACCGTCGGCCCGCCGATCGATTTACTCGTCTATTCCAAGGACGAGTTGAAGGTCACCCGCTACCGCCGGTTCGCCGCCAAGGACCCCGACCTGATGGCCGTCCACTCCCAGTGGGAAACCGCGCTCCGGAAGGCCGTCCAGGAGTTGCCGCCGGTCGATTTCGGTTCGGAGAATCCGGAATCCTGAAGCTTTTCCCCCGAGGAACCCAGCGCGATCTCAGGAGGCAACGGAGATGGGCAAGGTTCTCGTAACCGCCCGGGTGGAGAACATCGGCGACCTCCTCGCGGCGGATCAAGGACGGCTCGCGCCTGCCGACGTACGCAGTGTGGAAGTGACCAATGCGTTGGTTGACACCGGAGCGACCGGATTATCGATGCCGCGCTCGCTGCTCGAAACCTTGGGATTGAAATATCTTCGGACCCGCAAAGCCCTTTCGAACGCCGGGCCAATCGAAGTCCGGATCTTCGGGACCGCAAGGCTGACCGTGCAAGGGCGAGAATGTCCCGTCGATGTCACGGAGTTGCCCGATGGTTGCCCGATGCTCATCGGCCAGATTCCCCTGGAGTCAATGGACTTCGTTGTCGACATGGCCGGACGGAAACTCGTCGGCAATCCGGAGCATGGCGGCGAACATGTGATCGAGCTCTATTAGATGAACCTGGAGCGGTTCAGAAACGAGTTGCCTAGTGGTAAGCCTCGTAGGGCAGGTTTGATCCTGCCGGTCATGCGTCCTCTGAGTCGACGAGGAACCTTTCGATGAGAGTTCCGACCAGACCTGGCGGTATCATTTTTCGATCCACACTCCTGGTCCTTGCCCTGTTGTGCGGCGGCTCCGTCAGTCTCCCGGCGGACGATGATCCACCTCGGAAAATGCCTGAAGCGGTCGCTCGGGTTCTTCCCTGGCTCCCGGAAGAGACCGAGACCTTGTTCGTCGGTCGGTCGGTGACTCTCACCGATTTCGAGTCCGACGAAGCCAGGTCGTGGCAGGATTACGGAGTGAATCTGGCGGTGGGTGATCGTGGCGACAAGGACTTGAAGCGGTTCCGAGGTCGTAAGATCGAATGCATTGTTGCCGGCGCGATGAACTTCGACGGGGTCAGCAGTTTCGGAAGTCTCCGGAGTGAACGTTGTTCGATCCTCGTCTTCAAGGACGACCTTGGCGAGACCGGGAAGGAATGGACCGAGGACCTCCGCAAGACGGCAAAAGCAGTCCGAACCATGGTCGGTCACGAAGTTTTCGTCTTCCCCTCCACAACCGTCATGGAACCCTGGGTCAAGGAGACGAGCTGGCAAGGGACCTACTTTGTCTTGCTCAAACCCAACATCGTGCTCTGCGCCAGCAGCGATCGAATGCTGGAAACAATGCTCCGACGGATCAACGACGTTCCGAAAAAACGAGCGCTGCCCGATAGCCTTCCCGAGTGGAAACACGTCGATTTTCAGGCCCCCGTCTGGATGATCCGACACGTCCCTCAAACGGGAAAACGCGATCAGCCTGTCGGGTCAATAGCACTATTCATGAAAAATAGTTTTCGCGTCACTTACATTCCCCGGACGGAGAACGAAAAGTATCAGGAACTCGTGAAGGCGGAATGGTTACCGGAAAAACTGTTTGAGACCGAGAAATCACGCGATCAGATCAAAATCGAGCGACAGCCCGATAACACGGTTGTCGTCACTTGCGACAAACCACTCATCGGCGAAAACACATTCTTGATCTGGTTTGCCTGGCAACTCTACCGGATGCAAGCGTATGAACTTTTTCAGGTCCGATAGCGTGGGTGGACGGCGTCGCTCCATAGCTGTGCTCTGTTGCGATGACAACGGACCTTGCCCTCAATTCTGGCTGGTCTGACCCATCTTCTGATTCAGTAGACCAACTCCGGATCATCATCGTCATCCACCGGCTCCAGGTGAACCGTCCCGCCCCAGCTTTTGGCCAGAGAACGAAGTTGGCCGGGTCCGAATGGTCCATGAGACGGACCATAATATGAGTCGGAATAGATCATCTTGAGACCTCCTTCCATCCACTCATATCCCGGGACTGTCCAGGTCTTATCGGTCCAGAGCGTCATCCTTGTCCCGTCGGGAAGGTCGACCCAGCCGATTACGGAGGGTCCTTCGGGTTCGTCGTCCGCGCTGTCGCTCATGTGGGAACTCCGACCAAGAGCACCGAGATGATTCAGAGTTGTCGGCTGTGTCGCGACCGACCCAGCCGACTCGAAAGATGTGAGGTACTATGTCAGAGCACGGATAGGGAACTTGACCCAATCCAAATCAAGTTTCAAAAGTTAATGCAATTATTTGAGAGGCAGAATTCACGCTAAAAAAGGAGACTGTAGCAAAGAAAGTGGGCTGGTTGAAGTTTTTGCGCTCCTCGGCTCTAATATCTTAGCCTGTTTTCAGGCAAAAGGAGCCGACCATGGCAACTGGCGAGTATCTTCCAGACCGCACTGAAG
>JAJYCH010000814.1 GCA_021778575.1 Planctomycetota bacterium | reverse complement strand
CGACGCTCCCAGACCCGCAAAGCGTGGCAACTCACACCCGTTAACTTCGAGACAGCCGCGATCGAATGTTCGGCACGACCCGCCTGCGTAGACATGTCTCGACCTCCCGTCTGGAGTCGCTCTCGACGAGCCAGCGCCGGAACGAGCCACCTTGCTCCCGCGCAAACCACACAATAGCCACAACACGAAAGACCGAAAAATCAATCGATTCGAGCGGTTTTCTTTTTGCTATACCGTCCTCGGAGAGGAGGGGTCCGCCAACCACTAATTAAAGATGGCGCGGAGACCAACCTCCAAAGAGAACAACGCGAGACTCATCTGAGAATGGCACTCGCTCAGAATTAGTGACTCATCGGTGACGATATCGTAGTCGAAAACGGTCGAGTTCAAAAGTAAGTTATAAATTTCCTAAATCCACCAATGTTTCTATTCCTCACGATCCTGAAAAACCAAGCAAACACACACGCATGCACGCAACCGCATGTCGGTGACCTGTTTCAACCGATGAATCGAAGGAGTTTGTCATCGATGAGCCCCGACCAGCTTCCCGAATCCTGGCAGGCCGCGCTGGCCGAGGAATTCACCCGCCCGTATTTCCACCGGCTCCAGGAGTTTCTCGCGCGCGAGCGTGCCGACCACCAGGTGTTTCCACCCGAGGACGAGGTGTTTAACGCTTATCAATATGCTCCGTTCGACCGGGTCAAGGTGCTTCTGCTCGGTCAGGACCCGTACCACGACGTCGGCCAGGCGCAGGGGCTTTGCTTCTCGGTCAAGCCGGGGGTGAAGAAGCCGCCGTCGCTGGTGAACATGTTCAAGGAGCTGAAGACCGACCTCGGCTGTGCGATCCCCAACAATGGGTCACTTGTCCCCTGGGCCGAGCAAGGGGTGATGCTCCTCAACGCGGTCCTGACCGTCCGGGCTCACGAGGCGAATTCGCACAAGGACCAGGGGTGGGAGACCTTCACCGACGCGACGATCCAGGCGCTGAGCGACCGCGAAGATCCGGTTGTCTTCGTCCTCTGGGGAGCCTACGCCCAGAAGAAAGGAAGGCTGATCGACCCGACGCGCCACCCGGTCCTGACCGCCGCGCACCCCTCGCCGCTCTCGGCCAGGAAATTCTTCGGCAGCCGACCGTTCTCGAAGATCAACGCCGAACTCGAAAAGCTGCGAAAAACCCCGATCGACTGGCAGTTGCCGGATCTGGCGTAGGGCAAGGGCTGGTGGGCCGAGCCCATCCTACGGTGCCAATCTGCACAACGCTTTCGCTTCAACTCACTCGACATACCGGAGCAACTGGTCGACCGGAAATCGGTGCTGCGGACCCGGGTGGACCGGTCCGGCCTTGCCGATGGCGATCAGCGCGGGAAGCTCGGCGTGATCGGGCAGGCCGAGGATCTTGCGGACGGCGGGCGGGTCGAAACCCAGCATCGGTGACGAGGCGTAGCCGTGCAGCTCCAGGAGCAGGAGCAAGTACCCCAGCGCGATATTCCCCTGGGCCTTGCCCCACTGATCGCGTTCCGCGGTTGTCATCCGGCCGAACGATCCGAGGATTCGCTGCTTGGTGCCCTCTTTCGCCTCGGCCGGCAGCGACGGATGAAGGACGTCGTCAACCCGGTCGAGAGCGTCGACCATGTCGGTGTACAGGGCGACCACGACGGGCGCTCCGGTCACCTGCTTCTGGCCGAAGGCCGCTCCCTGGAGGGCTTCCTTGGTCTCGGGATCGGTGATCAGCACGAACCGCCAGGGCTGGAGATTCCAGGCCGACGGGGCGGTCGCGACGAGTTCGAGAATCTCGGCGACCTCGGCCGCCTCGACGGCTTGTGGGGCGAAATCACGGCACGACCGACGGTTCTTCAAGACCTCGGCGATCGCCGACCTGAACGATTGAAGCTCCATCGCAATCACTCCACTGGGCAGCGTCTTCGCGGCGTTTCGCGAAGATTCTAGACCAATATCGGAGGAAGGAAAGACCCGGCCGGATCAGGCGGTGACAGGCAAGCCGGTCATGGCCTCGCTCAGCTTCCAGAGCCGGGCGGCGGCAATCTCATCGAGCGCCGCGTTGGTCGGCCGGATCGGCTTTTCCTTGGCGAAGTAGCGGCCGGTCACTCCTTCAACCTCGGGCGAGGCGGCCAGGAACACCGAGGTCTTCGCCCCCTCTTCCATCGAGATCGCAAACACGCTGGCCAGCCGTCGCATGAACCAGCCCATCGCACCGTTCCCCTCGGTGAAGTTCGACGCGACGAACCCCGGATGCAGACAGTTGGCCGTCACGCCGGTTCCCGCCAGCCGTCGGGCCAGCTCGAACGTGAACAAAATATTGGCGAGCTTCGACTGCCCGTAGGCGTGCCAGCCGCCGTATTTCTTCTTGCCTTCGATATCGTCGAAGTCGATCTTCGAGACCATCCGGTGAGCCTCCGACGCCACGCTCACAACCCGGCTGGCGGTGCTCGACTTGAGCATGTCGAGCAGCAGGTTCGTCAGCAAGAAGTAGCCCAGGTGGTTGAGCCCGAAGGTCCGCTCGATCCCATCGACGGTCTCGGTCCGCGTCGTGAACATCGCGCCGGCGTTGTTGACCAGAACGTCGAGCCGGTCGTACTTCGCCTGAAATTCAGCGGCCAGCTTGCGGATCTCGGCCTGTGACGACAGGTCCGCCAGGAAGACGTCTATCACGGCTCCCGGAACCGCCTCGCGGACGGAGTTCGCGGACCTCTCCGCCCGTCCGACGTCGCGGCCGACGATCCCGACCCTG
>JAJYCH010000813.1 GCA_021778575.1 Planctomycetota bacterium | reverse complement strand
CGCTGGAGCCGGCGAACGGCATCACGTGGTCCTTGGAGAGCCCCTCAATCCCAGCCATGGTCTCGGCGAGGGCGAACGTCTCTTGATAGAGATAGCGTCCTCCCTTTTGCACGACCTGGTGGATCGCCTCGGCCGCCGCGGGACACGGACCCATCGGGTTCTCGTTGGCGTTGATCCGCACGGCGTCGGCACCAAGCTCGGGCAAGGCCGAGAGCCCCTGGGCCAGCGCCGCTTCGTTATAGAACGGCAGGCTAGCCCCCGCCGCCAGCAGACCGGCGATCCGGGCAAAATCACGTCGAGAAAAACCACGGCGGGCAAGATCCCGGCGCTGTTCCGGGCCGATGGGGTCGAACATCGCTGCTCCTTTTCGTTCGAAAATCGAGGCAGGGCCCGGGGCGGACCGGGCTTTGCGAAAAAGGGGAGCGAGGCGACTCGGCCGGGAGAGACGTCGCGAGACCTCGCGGAAGAACGCCACCGTCGGACTCGAAAAGCACGACGAAAGCCGTCCTGAATCGCCGATCATTGTAGGACGAATCGGCCGATTCGTAAACCACCTTGTTCATGACGCGATTTCAGACGCGACGCTGTCCCCGCTTTTCGAGAATCCAGCCGCGTTAAGGATTGATGGGCAGGAGGTGACAAGCGTCTAGAAAGATCAAAGTGATCGTGGAACCAAGCGCGACCGATGGTGCGTCGATAGATGACACCGGAGTGCGCCTTCCCGGACCGGTTCACCGCCAGAGGTGTCAGGACTGCGGCCGAAGCCACAATTACATGCATGAATGCGGATCGCCTCGATCTAGCAAGTCTATTGGACGCCAACTGTCGATCACTTACCTTTTCGAGACTGGTTAAGAATTGCCCAACTTGCGTAATCTGCTTCCAGAATTAGGAATGCCCCTCAGGCTTCCCCGATGGTCCTCTCGCCTTCGGTGTGGACCAAGCCCCGGCCCGTTGCCGCCTCGATGCGTGATAAGCCGGGCGATCCGCCGATCCGGACCGTCGAGCAACGCGCCTGGCTCGATGGCCTCCCGGCCGGGGAGCGACCCCGATACGAGGGTTGCTCTCCGGGCCGACTGGCGGAGATCATCGACGCATCGAGGCTGGGGACTCTCGGTGGCGAGCGGGTCGGGCGGGAGCCGGCCCCGACACCGGCACCCGAGCCCGATCCGATGCCCGAACTCGACTGGAGTTTCGTTTGAGCTTTCCCGGCCGATCCGCCAACCCTATCGACGCCGTTCCAATTCCGAGCGTCCGGTGACGTTGCCCGGAAAACGTCGTTGTCGCCGCCGTCCGATGTGCGGTCGACCGATCGGGGGGTTCACTTGACCTCCACATCGAAAGATGGATATTTGTTTTTCGCCGGAGAACCGAGCGTGGATTCGGAAATAGAGCTTGGGGTCACTTCCAGGCGATAGTTCCCAAGCTTCTTCGGAGCGGCGACCTTCACCTTGTATTCCATCTCATCTTTGCCGATCGGCTGCTGTTTGGCGAGAAACTCGCCGCTCATCGCATTGTCGTTGCCTCGGAGAAACCGGGCGAATACGACGTCCGGACAAAGGTTCTTGTCGAGATTGGCGATGCGAATCGCGACGACGAACTCGGAACCCGCGACGACTTGTAACTTATGATCCTTGTCGGGTTTCGGCTCGGTGAGTTTGATTTCCAACGTTGATTCGACCTTCTGAGGAGGCACGGGGGGACCTGAATTGGCCCCCTGACATCCCATGAATGAGCCAATAAACGTCATGAATAGGGCAAGCATGAATTCGATCCTCCTCGGAAATGTCAATCGCATGGCGGTGAACCCACTGTGATTTGCGGTGCTCGGATGCGTAACGGTTACATCCCGAGTGAGTTTAGTCCTGGAGATTGAGCGATGAGACCGCCGATTGGCTGGTGGTCGGCGGGCTCGCATGCCGTCCGGGGGGATGACATTGGATCAGGTTCCTTGGTCAAGGTCCGATCAATATTTGAGTTGTGACGGGTGGCCCGACTTGAGTTCCATTCGCCCTTTTGTATGTAACAGTTACTATATAAGTGTCCGTCAGAGATTGGACATACCCGTTCGGCATCATCTGTGTTCGAGCCGGTGGTGCCATCATTGGTATATATTGAGGATTTATCTGTGGAGTTGTATTTACATTTGGAGCAGTCACCGCCTGTGGGACAGATTGCCCCGCGATCGGGGGCGGGTTTAGCCCCAATACCGTCAAATGAACGCTAAGGTCTTTGCCGTTAGCGACTTCTGGCTCTCCTCGCAGGGTGTGTCCTTCAAGACACATTAGGGTTTTTCCCGAAAGATTGTTTTCGTCGGAGAATGGTGCGGCTTGAAGGACACACCTTACGAGCTTGTGAGCATTCGACTTACGCTTCATTTGACGGTATTGAGATTAGGCGTGCCTTGCTCCCCGTGGCCGCGTTAGCCAATGCTATCGACCGACTCGAAGTCCGAGCGATGTCGCTCCACCAACTCCTGTAGTTTGTCGTCGACGTAGAACTCCGCTGGCACATTTTCGTCCAATTCATCTATGACGCCGAAATCGAAGCGATCTATAACCTCCTCAAGACCAAAAGTGCCGGTGAACCCTTTGGCCAGATGCGCCACCAGCTCGGCCGGCAACCTCGAAAA
Organism: Planctomycetota bacterium; assembly: GCA_021778575.1. Lineage (GTDB taxonomy): Bacteria > Planctomycetota > Planctomycetia > Isosphaerales > Isosphaeraceae > Tundrisphaera. The sequence goes on along the minus strand of JAJYCH010000813.1, from coordinate 119 downwards.
CGCCCGCCGACACCATGGAAATGATCGTGTAAAAAGAGCCCACCCTGATCGTCTAAAAAGAGCCCACCTGGGTCTGGAAAATGGCCGCTCTGGGCAAGAGCGGTAAACCTGGATCACTC
>JAJYCH010000049.1 GCA_021778575.1 Planctomycetota bacterium | reverse complement strand
GTCGGGGGCGTTCCGGGGGTCGACGGTCCACTGGAACGTTTCGGGCGGGGGCTCGACCCAGGGGTCTTCAAGGATTCCGGCCTCGATCGACCGGCCCCAGAGGTTCTGGTCGGTGCTGAAGATCGATTTCTTGGTCGCCTCGACCTCGATCCCGTGATCGGCGGCGTACTGAAGTTCCTGCGTCCGGGTCCACTTCCACTCACGAACCGGGGCAATGATCTTGAGGTTCGGCGCCAGGGTCTGGAACGTCACGTCAAACCGGACCTGATCGTTCCCCTTGCCCGTGCAACCGTGAGCCACGGCCACCGCGCCATGCTCCTTGGCCACGCGGCACATCAGTTGAGCGATCAACGGGCGACCGAGCGCCGTGGCGAGCGGGTACTTCCCTTCATACAAAGCCCCGGCCATCAACGACGGGAACGCGAAGAAATCGACAAACAGGTTGCGGACGTCTTCGGCGATCGCCTCGACCGCGCCGGTCCGGAGCGCCTTGTCACGGATCGCCTGGATGTCCTGCCCCTGACCGAGGTCGCAGGTGTAGGCGATCACGTCCAGGTCATAAGTCTCGTTGATCCACTTGACGGCGACCGATGTGTCGAGACCGCCGCTGTAAGCCAGAACCACCTTGTCGCGTGCCACGATTTGATTTCCTCGAAGAGCTGTCAGCGTTCAGCTTTCAGCGGTCAGCCCGGAACGACAACGAAAATGAATTGTACGGCAAGGTCAACAATCCTGTCCGGCTGAATGCGGAAAGCCGATCGCTGACAGCTATTCCACCGGGAGATCGAACGCCTTGCGGAGATACTCCAGAGCCTCTTGCCCTCGGTCATGCCCCGTGGCCACGTTGATCCGGACCTCGCTGGTGTTGATCAGCGCGATGTTGATCCCGCCATCGGCCAGGGCGCCGAACATCCGCGCGGCCACTCCGGTATGGGTCTTCATCCCCACGCCCAGGACAGATAATTTGGCAATCGCCGTCTCGACCGAGACCTGCCCCAGCCCGACCTCGGCCGCCGCCTTCGAGGCTCGGTCGACCTCGTGCCGAGGGACCGTGAACGACAGGTGAGTGTTGCCCGCCATGCTGACGTTCTGGACGATCATATCAACCAGCACGTCCGCCTCGGCGATCTTCCGGAAGATCGACGCAGCGAAGCCAGGCCGATCCGGGACGTCGTACAAGGTGATCCTCGCCTGGCCCTCATCCAGCTCGACGCCGGAAATCACCAGGTCTTCCATCCCCCCGGGCGCATGAACCAGGTCGCTCGACGAGCCATTAAGGGTTGTCGGCTTACGTCGGGAGGCTCGAGTCGCCGACCAGGACGAAGGCTCGGGGGAACCCGGAAGATCCTCGACCAGACGCTCCAGCTCGAACGCCTTGTGGACCACCTGCAACGCCTGGGTCGCGAACGAGCGTTCGACCAGGACGCTGATCTTGATTTCGCTGGTGGTGATCATCTGGATGTTGATGCCAACCTCGGCCAGGGCGTCGAACATCTCGCGAGCCACGCCGGTATGCGTCCGCATTCCGAGGCCGACGATCGAGACCTTGGCGACATTGGCATCATGCGTCACGCCGGACGCTCCCACGGCCTTCGCCGCCCACTGGGCGACTCCGAGGGTTTGTTCGAGGTCGTCCTTGGCGACGGTGAAGCTGACCTCGGTGAAACCGTCGGTCGCGATGTTCTGGACGATCATGTCGACCACAACGTTGGCCGTGGAGATCGCTCCGAAGATCGTCCGGACGACGCCCGGCCGATCGGGGACGCCGAGGATCGTGATCCGCGCTTCATCCTTTGCCAGGGCCGCGCCGGTGACCCGGACTCCGAGCCGTCGGGCGTCGCCTTCGGCGACGATCCACGATCCTTCGTCGTCCTTGAACGAACTCCGGACGTGGATCGGCACGCCGTATTTCTTGGCGAATTCGATCGACCGCGAATGCATCACCCCGGCGCCCAGGCTGGCCAGTTCAAGCATCTCGTCGAAGCTGATCCGGTCAATCTTCCGGGCCTCGGCCACGACCCGGGGATCGGTGGTGTAAACACCATCGACGTCCGTATAGATCTCGCAGGCATCCGCCCCGAGAACCGCCGCCAGCGCGACGGCCGTGGTATCCGAGCCGCCTCGGCCGAGCGTGGTGATATTGTAGTTCTCGTCAACTCCCTGGAACCCGGCGACGATGACGATCTTGCCGTCATCAAGCGCCTGGACCATCCGGTCGGTCGAGATATTCCGGATGCGTGCCTTGGTGTGGAAGCTATCGGTGACGATCCCGATCTGAGCTCCCGTGAAGCTGATCGAGGGAACGCCGAGCGAGTGAATGGCCATCGCCATCAAGGCGACGCTGACCTGCTCGCCGGTCGAGAGGAGCATATCCATCTCGCGAGCCGGCGGGCGCTCGTGGATCTCCTTGGCCAGGACGATCAACTCGTCGGTCGTGTGCCCTCGGGCCGAGACGACCACCAGAACGCGCTCGCCCCGCTGATGGGCGGCGATCGCGCGCCGGGCAGCCGCCAGGATCTTGTTCGAATCGGCGACGCTTGTCCCGCCGAATTTCTGCACCAAAAGGGCCACTTCTTCTCTCCAACTAGCGGGTAGCAGGTAGCGGGTAGCGGGTAGCGGGTAGCGGGTAGCGGGTAGACAGAGGATGGTCGGGCTTCGGATGTCGGTGGTACTTCGTCTTTTCGACCCGCTACCTGCTACCTGCTACCTGCTGCAAGCTATTCACAGTCCAGAAACATTGCCATCAACTCGTGTCCGCGTTCGAAGAAGGGGCCGTTGGCGGCGAGTGCCGAGGCTTCGTCGTAGGGGAGGCCGGAGCCGGACAGGCCAGTCCCGGCCATCGCCCAGGGAACCCAGGCCCGGTCGTGCGCCTTGGTCCGGACGAGCGTCGCGTGGTCGGGCGAGACGAGAATCCGGCCTCCTTGCTCGGCGATCGCTTTCCTCAAGGGGCCGACGATCGCCCGATCGATTTGCTCCAGGGCCTCGACCTTCGCGTCGGCCCGGCCTTCGTGGCTGGCCTCGTCGGGAGCCTCGACATGGACGCAAACGATGTCGTGATCCTTCAAGGCCTCGACTCCGTACCGCCCTTTGGCGGCGTAATCGGTGTCGAGATAGCCGGTGGCACCGGGCACGTCGATCCGGTCCCAGCCGGCGAGCAGGCCAACCCCTCGGACCAGGTCGACGGCCGAGAGAATCGCCCCCTTCAGCCCGTGGAGAACCTGGAACTTGGGAAGCCGGGGAGCTTTGCCCTGGCCCCAGAGCCAGATCGCGTTCGCCGGGGCCTTGCCTCGGGCCAGTCGATCGCGGTTGACCGGGTGATCGCGGACAACCTCGGCCCCGGCGGCAATCAGTTCCCGGAGCAGTTCCGAACCCGTCCCTCGTGGCAAGTAGTCGACCGCCGGCTGGTCGGGCTGGTCGTGCGGCGGGGTGGTCAAGGTATCGTCGGCAAAGGGTGCGGGCCGACCGATCCCTCGGTAAATCATCAGGTTACGGTAACTGACCCCAGGAAAAAACGCGATCTCGGGCCGACCAAGTTTTTCCTGGAGCGCCTCGATCAAGATCCTGCCTTCCTCGGACGTGATGTGACCGGCCGTGAAGTCGCTCAGGCGACCATCGCGGATGGTCATCAAGTTGCAACGGACAGCCCAGTCTTCCGAGCCCAGAACCACGCCCGCCGCTGCGGCTTCGAGCGGAGCCCGGCCGGTGAAGAATTCCTCGGGGTCATAACCGAACAGGCTCAAGGTCGCCACGTCGGAGCCGGGCAAGAACCGATCGGGGACGTTTCGCGACCGGCCCAGAACCCCCTCACGCGCGATCGCATCCATCTCGGGAGTTCGCGCCGCCTGAAGGGGTGTCCTGCCGCCGAGCGCCTCGATTGGCTCGTCGGCGGCCCCATCCGGTATCACGATCACGAATTTCTGAGCCATGGCGGGAACTCAAAGGGGCGGCAACAGCGACCATCCGTCCGACCGGGTGGGTTATTTTACTCTTTAGCCGGCCAAAGGATAAGGGGGACGGTGGCGACCTCGGCTCATTCCTCGACCCCCAGGCAGATGCTGGGCGGGTGGACCACGTCGAGTCGGTCGATCTCGCGGAGCGCAGCGATCAGGTGGGCCTCGACCGCCAGGTGTGTCAGCAGGACGAGCGGAACCGGCGAGTCGGGCGGCGAGTCGTCGCCCGGGTCGTGCTGGATCAGGCTGGCGATGCTGATCCCGTGATCCCCCAGGACCCGCGAGATCGCGGCGATCACTCCCGGCCGATCGGCGATCATGAACCGGTTGTAGTACCGACTCCGGACCTGCTCGCTCGACGCGAGACGAGGTGACGACCCGTTTTCCGACCAGAGGTTCATCGCCCGAAAGCTCAGTCCGGCGCGGCCGATCACCACGTCGATGATGTCGGCCACGACCGCCGAGGCGGTCGGCAGCGACCCGGCTCCTTGACCGTAAAAGAACGTGTCGCCGACGGCGTCGCCGACGACCCGGACCGCGTTGTATGGTCCGCTGACCTCCGCCAGCGGCGTCCCTCGGCGGACCAAGGTCGGCGCGACCCGGAGTTCCAGCCCGGCGCTCGACAGCTTCGCCAGTGCCAGGAGCTTGACCGCGTAACCAAGCTCCGTCGCGTAGGCAATGTCGGCCAGCAAGAGCCGGTCGATTCCCTGGCGGGGGATCTGGGACGTCACCACGGTGGCACCGAAGGCGAGTTGAGCCAGGATCGCCAGTTTGTGCGCGGTGTCGGTCCCATCGACGTCCAGCGTCGGGTCGGCCTCGGCGTAGCCGAGTTCCTGGGCCTTCGCCAGCGCCTGGGCGTAGGGCAGACCGTCGCGAGTCATCGCGGTGAGGATGAAGTTGCACGTTCCGTTGACGATCGCGGCCAGGCCCTGAACCTGGTTCGCGGCCAATCCCTGGCCGATGGCCTGAACGATCGGAATCCCCCCGGCGACGCTGGCCTCGAAGGTGATCGAGCGGCCAAAGCGCCGGGCCTGGGCGAACAGTTCGGTCCCGTGCTCGGCCAGCAGCGCCTTGTTCGCCGTGACGACATCCTTCCCTTTCGCCAGGGCTTCGAGGAGGTAATCGAGCGTCGGCCGGATTCCACCCATCACCTCGACGATGATCGTCACCTCGGGATCATCGAGAATCTGGCCGACGTCGGTCGTGATCCGTTCGAACGGCAAAGGGCCGGGGCGCGGGCGCTCCGGGTCGCGCACCAGTGCCCATTTCACGTCGACCCGCCGCCCGGATCGTCGGCTGATCCGCTCGGCCTGGTCGAGCAAGATCCGGGCGACGCCCGACCCGACCGTTCCCAGACCCAGTAACCCCACCGTCACACTTGTACCCGTCCCATCCACTCGGCTCGCCCCCCTGCTCTCCTGACGAATCGATCAGCCGGTCGGGCCTGCCAGATCCCGAAAGATCGCGGCCAGCCCCGCTTTATCCAGCCGGCCCTCGGCGACGGCCATCGTCGCATCGTAGAGGACGTCCGTGGAATGGTCGATCGGAATCTCGTTGAGATCGCAAAAAGTCAGCGCGGCGGCAAGGCCCGCTCGCTTGTTGCCGTCCACGAACGGGTGGTCCTTGACGATCGAGAACAGATAAGCGGCAGCCATCGCGGCTCGGTCCTCGTGAAGGTAAACTCCACCAAAACCAGCCTGAGCCTGAGAAACAGCCGATTCGAGTAGCCCGATGTCGCGAATCCCGGATGAGCCGCCGTAGCGCTCGATCTGAAGTTCGTGAAGCGCGAGAACATCAGCCACCGTCAGGAAGAAGAGACTCACTGGGCCAGCTTCCGGAAGGTCTCGTCGTGAGCATCCATCACCCGTCGAGCGGCGGCAAGGACTTGCTGTCGGTGCAAGTCTGGCGTCGGACGAATATGAATCCCGGCGGCGTCAACAACAACGTCGAGCGACGTCCGGTCATCGATCCCGAGCGCCTTCAGCGTTTCGCGATCGAGGATCAGCGCCAGGTCATCACCAACATTCATCAGCGTCGTCGTCATCTTTCAGAGATCTCCCCTCTCAACCATCCCACCGGGACTGATCATACGAGAGACACGCGGAGTTCGTCAAAGGATCGCCAGGGCTCCGCGAGTCACCCCATACTTTCCGGTCGCTTTCAGGTCGCGCCAGAGGTTCTTCGGATCTCGTCCCCCCTGGAGAGCCTCGGCATACAGGCTCAGGGTCCGGGTGACGGCCGCCGGCGAATCGTCGAGAAACTCGACGCGGAACCGGGTCACTCCCCGGTCGAGCAAGCGTGGGAGATATTCGGCGGCGGTCTGCGGGACCGCGTTGTAGAGCGTGTTCCGGCAACCGACGTCGGCCTTCAACGGATGTTCCATTCCGACCCGGTCGCGGAGCTTGACGTCATGGTGGTCGCACGGGCGACCGCAGTTCGTCGCGTCGGTCCCGGGCGACAGGAACGCACAGAAAACGCAATGTTCCATATGAAACATCGGGATTTGCTGGTGCAAAACCACTTCGAGCCATTCGGGCGGGACCGCTCGGATCAGGTCGTCAAGCTGCTCGAAGCTCAGGTCGTACGACGCCGTCACTCGCAAGGCTCCGCGCCCTTTGTAGAAGTCGACGGCGAGTTCATTCGCCGCATTCAGCGAGAAATCGGCCACGAACGGAATCTCGTGCTCCGACGCATAAAGCAATCCCCCCGCGTTACGGACCAGCAGTCCGTCGGCCCCCTGCTTGGCGAGAAATCGGAAGATATTGGCCTCGCCCGGTTTCTGGATGCGCGGCGTGGCCAGGAAGATCTCGGTCCCGCCCCGTTCCCGAGCGGCGGCGACGGCCTCGGGATAAAGTTTGATGTCCTGGTACTCGGCATAGATCGTCGTGATCCCCGAGCGCACGGCCGCCTCGATCTGCGCGGTGGTTCGACAGAGCGCCGACAGGCTGGGAACCGGTCGGACCGGGCTGGGATCGGCCAATCGCGGCCGAAGCTGGGCCAGGACGCTCCCCTCGGCGAGCGTTCGACCCGGAACGAGCGAGGCCCGGTCGAGCTGTTCGACCAGATCACGCCGGAGCTTGTTCAGCACGCTTCTCGGGACCAGCGGGGTTCCCTCGATCGTGGCGATACAGTGAGTCAGTTCGTAAATCGTCCCGCCGAGACGGTCGACCTGATCGCGCAAGGCGTCGACCGTCGCCGGCTGATTCGCGGCGATCGCGAGCGAGAAGTCGGTCGCGACCTCGGCCCGGGCACCGTTCGCGGCCTGACCTCGAAGCACCAGCGGCTCGCCGACGATCGCGCGGATCTCGATCTCCAGAGCGACTTTCCGTTTCGGCGCTCCCTCGAACGACTGGCGGAGCCGGCGGGTCAGTTCGGGGTCGTCGGTCTTCCAGATTCGCTGACCGGGACGGACCTGATGGAGGTCGAGATCACGTCGGCCGAAGCCCAGTTCGGCCGGTCCCGAGGCGAGTCCTTCGGGGCCGACCGGACGATTCCCCAGGCGTGAGACCTCGTAAACCCGCCCCCCCTGCTCGGGAACGCCCGACGACTCATCGCCATCGAGAACCAGGCCATCGCCCGGCTTCACCGGAGCCGCGAGGTCGAGCCGAATCTTCGAGCCGACGACCGCCTTGACCTCGCCGACGAAGATCCCACGTTTCTTGGCGTAATCCCCCCGGACCAGAACTTTATGGTTATTGCCATCGAAGAAGCCGTGGCTGAACCCTCGCGAGAACGAGAGTTCCATCTCCTGGATCTGGCGACGTTCGAGTTCGACCGGCCGACCCGCCAGCGCCGTATCGATCGCCTGACGGTAGTGCCGCGTGATGTTCGCGACGTATTCGGGAGTTTTGAGCCGCCCTTCGATCTTCAGGCTGGCGACCCCCAGCTCGATCAACTGGGGGATCAGATCGAACGCCGCGAGATCCTGCGGGCTGAGCAGGTACTTGATGTCGTCGAGATCCTGGAGCACACCATCGCAGACGATCTCATAAGGCAGGCGGCAGGCCTGGGCGCATTCCCCTCGGTTAGCGGATCGGCCGCCGAGGGCCTCGCTGGTCAAGCACTGTCCCGAGTAGGCGACGCAGAGCGCGCCGTGGACGAAAACCTCGACCGGCAACGCCGATTCGTCGCGAATCCGGGCGATCTCACGCAGCGAAAGTTCCCGGGCCAGGATGACCCGGGTGCAACCCAGTTCCTTCGCAAGCTGAACGCCCTCGGCCCCGGTGACCGACATCTGGGTTGATGCATGGATTTCGAGGTCGGGCGTGATCGCGCGGATCAATCGGGCCAGTCCGACATCCTGGACGATCACCGCGTCGACCCCAGCCTCGGCGACGAGACGAACGGTCGTTTCGAGATCTTCCAGTTCGCGAGAGAACGCCAGGGTGTTGAGTGTGACATATCCTTTGACCCCGCGCTGATGGAGCCAGGCCATCACTTCGGGGAGTGTCTCGACCGCGAAGTTGACCGCCCTGGCCCGCGCGTTATGGCCCTGAAGTCCAAAATAAACGGCGTCGGCGCCATTCTCGACAGCCGCGACCAGGCAGGTTCGATCTCCGGCCGGGGCCAGGAGTTCGGGTCGGGCAAGGGTTCGAGTGGTGGCGATCGAGGGCTCGGCGACGGTCGACAAGGGAAGGCCTTCCGGACGGTGAAGCGGCGATTGAGAGACGAGCTTCCATTATCCGGGCAAACGGCTCCTCCGACAAGACGCCGCGAGAGTTGTCCGGAGTCGAGCACCGTCGTGGTTCCTCGGCTATTTTCGATCCGGGCGAAAAATCGTGATTGACAGGTTGGTCGATGGCGGTTTTAATCACGCTCGCTCCACGTCCAATCTCGGCAACCAAGAGATCGGATGGCCTGATTGACGTTTCCTCACAGGATTTTCCGAGGAAAGCGTGGCACCCAGGAGTCGGCATCGTTTCGGAACGGAATCCGGATGGTCCAAAATCCCATCTCGACCGCTACCCTCGTCAAAAATCGTTGAAGCCTCCGAACGCCGGCCCTTCCTCGGGCTCTGATCGTGCTTCAACATCGCCCTTGATTGACCCCGAACCACCGGCGCCCGGAGGGCGTCCGCCCGGCACCTCGTGAGCGATCACGAGCTTCATGGCCGGGTCCGGCATGGTTCCGATGAATTGCCCTGAATTGCGATTACCCCACGTTTCGCAACGCTCCGTCGAACCTTGATTGCACACCAGGGAAAGGTCCGATCGACGGCTGGCTCCAAGGAAGACCCACCATGCAACGGATGCACCGCCTCAGCCTCTCAGCCGGCTTGATCCTACTGTTTTGCACGAGCGTCGTTTCGACGGGCTCCGCCGCGCTGCTCCGGCCCAACGACACTCGCGAATATCCCGACATCTCGGCGTTTGCTAACGGTTATCAGTCTTATGCTTATAACGCGCAAACGCAAACCGGAGTCTTCAAGCTCGCGAACGTTCCGTTCTTGCTGACCAGCGGAACGACGCCTTCGGGAGGATTCGTCGAGTCGAACATCAACGCGACCGCGAACAACATTCAGTCCGAGACGTTAACAGCCGTTCTCGACAAGAACGGCAACCTGATGTCGAGCCCGCTCAACTCGTTCCAGGTCTACGGGACCGTGAACATCGGCGGGCAGACGTATACCGGACTGCTCCTGTCGGGGACGCCGACCGCGTTCGGCTCGCAGACCTTGAAGCCGATGGTCAACAACGAAGACCTGTTTGACCTGACGCTCAAGATCACCGGCGGAACGCTGGCGTCGCTCTACGGTTCCGACGCCTACATCCGGGTGACCTCGGAGGCGAACAGCACCTTCGACGGCGTGTTCACGTCGGATTTCTCGAGCGAGAAGGTCCTGACGAACACGCATCCGGTCGCCTTGCTCAACTCGCCGAGCCCGGTTCCCGAACCCGCCGCCCTGTTCGTCCTGCTGGCCTGCGGGGCTGGTCTGTTCTATCGAGGACGGCGGCGGATCGCTCCGTCGGACCTGACCGCCTGATCTCGATCAATCGGCGAGGAACGTCGCCGAGAGCTTGCCGAGTGCCTCATTCTCGATCTGACGGACCCGTTCGCGGGTCAGGCCGAGCGACTCGCCGATTTCCTTCAAGGTCTTGGGCGGGTCGTCGTTCAAACCAAACCGCATCCGGAGGACGGTCGCCTCGCGTTTGTCCATCTCGTCAAGCCGGTGCATCACCAGTTTGAGGTTATCAGCCTCGACCATCTCGACATCCGGAGCCTTGATCCGCTCGTCCATCAACATCTCGCCCAGGCTCCAGCCGTTCTCGGGCTGATCGGTCTGGGGAACGAGGTTGTAAACCTTGATCGCCTTCTTGACGATCGCTAGCTTCTTCTTGGGCAGTTCAAGCGCCTTGGCGATTTCTTCGACCGTGGCCGGACGCTTGAACGTGTCCTGAAGGTCGGCGGCCATCCGCCGCCACTTGCAGAGTAGCTCAACCATGTAAGCCGGGATTCGGATCGGCTTGGCGGTATTGACCAGTGCCCGCTTGATCGATTGCTTGATCCAGTAGCTGGCGTAAGTACTGAACCGGGTTCCCACGTTGGGGTCGAATCCCTCGACCGCCCGGAGCAAGCCGAGATTCCCTTCCTCGATCAGATCCTGCAACGCCAGCCCTTTACCGACATACCCTCTCGCGATATTGACCACCAGTCGGAGATTGGCCCGGACCATCCGGTCTCGGGCCGATCGATCGCCGTCGGCAATCCTTCGGGCGAGCATCTTCTCTTCATCAGCGGTCAAGAGCGCCGTCTCGTTGATCTCCCGGAGATAAGTCTCCAGGGGGCTCTGCACCGTGTCTCGGCGGTGTCGTCGAATACGGGCCATGAAGATCCTCGTCGTCGGTCAGTCGTGAGTGGTTCCGCCCCAAACGGGTCGGGTCGAGCCGGCCCGACAGGGTCCACGGGGCTGCGCCCCGATGCTCGAAGGCGAGCCGTCCGCTCCACGTCGGGCCGCGAAAAAACCAGGAAACTTGCGAGATCCCGCCGGCCGTCGCGGCCTCCACCGCCGACCCCGAGACACAACCTCTTCCGCGTGTCGATGACCGACCCAACGCCCCGTTTCCCCGTCCAAAACGAACCCAACGCTCCCAGAAAGAGCCTGGATTCATCCTGACCCGTCAGCAACGAGCCGAACCAAATCGACCTCAACCTGCGATCAGGTATCGGAAGTAAATTCTGGGAACTTAAGAAGGTTTGGAAGTCTGGGAGTTATTGGATATTTAAGCGATATGCACAATATCCAGATTATCCGGATCGTCCGGCTTGGAGGGAGGCTTTCGTTCCGGGACAGAAAGCCCGCGGATATCCGAAAGTTTACTTCGGAAAATGACTTACGATGACTCGGGCCGGTGGCGACGACCGACGATTGGACTCCGTTCGATCGTTCGGTATCATGTCAGGGAACATCGCCAGACCACGGGAGATTCAACATGCTACCAACAGTTCGCAGACAAACATTGATCACCCTCGCTCTGGGCTTGCTGATCGTCGGATCAGCCCGGGCCGAGGACCCGAAGACGATCAAGGGGTTGAAGAACCCGGAATCGGTCGTCATCGGGCCAGGGGGAAAAATTTACGTGACGGTGATCGGCGAGCGCGACACGCCCGGCGATGGCTCCATCGCCATCGTCGATGAGACCGGCAAGATCACGACCTTCGCCGTCGGCCTGGACGATCCCAAGGGGATGGTGGTCGTCAATGATGTCCTGTACGTGGCCGACGTGACCAAGGTCTGGCGGATCGATGCCCGAGGCAAGGTCGAGGTTTACGCGGGACCGGGAGATTTTCCTCGGCCGCCCGTTTATCTCAACGACATCGCGTCTGACGGCGTGGACAACTTCTACGTATCCGACTCGGGAGACCGGGCCGGGAAGAAGGGAGCGGTGTTCTGGATCAACGCGAAGAAACAGGTGACGCTGGTCCTTGACGGCGAGTTGACGGACCCGCCGATCGCGGTTCCCAACGGGCTGCTTTGCGACGGCCCCGACCACCTGATCGTCGCCGACTTCGGCCTCGGTTATCTCTACCGATTTGATCTCAAGACGAAGACGGCCCAGCGACTTGGCGGCGGATTCGGCGGGACGGACGGGATCGCTCGCGATTCGGCCGGCCGGCTCTACATCGGCGACTGGAAGAACGGCCGCCTGTTCCAGGTCCGCTCGGAACCCGACCCCCCCCGGCTCCTTTCGGAACAGTTTCAATCGGCGGCCGATATTGCCTTCACGGCGGACGGCAAGTATCTGCTGGTCCCGGACATGAAGGCCGGGACGCTGACCTGGTTTCCCACCAAAGGATTCTGACCGGAGGCTCCACGATCCTCGGGAAATCCGAGGATCATTTTTCGTCGGTCAACTTGAAGTCGAACAAGATCAATTCCTCGATCGGATCTTGCCAGAGTTCGAAGCTTAATAGCCCGCTCTGGACCGGCACGATGCTTGTCTCGAAATAGTCTTTGCGCCCCTTGAGCCGAGCCAGGGCGCGAAACTTGAGGTTCTTGGGAAACGGGTTCTTCGTCGTCAGGATCAGGTTCCCGTCCGACTTGCTGAAATCAAAGCTCGGGATCATCAACTTGTCGTCGGCCTTCTCGACGACCTTGGGATTCTTCAGGTCGTCCCCCTTCTGTTCGAACTGCACGAGCTTCTTCTTGCCGACCTCGATCGTGACTTTCTCCTTGATCTTCGCCGGATCGGGAGCATCGGCACCGGCGGCGGCGATCACCAGGAACAGAACAGCAAGGATGCGCATCTTCATCATGGCTCGACCTCGGTGAAGCGGCCTGATTCAGGCCCGGACAAAACAGGCTCGATCGACCGAGTTACCCGACGAGTCCGATCCTCAGGACCGAGGGGGCTCGACGGACTTCGCGGGCTCGTTGGCTTCGTTTGGGTTTTTTTCGTCGGGCGGTAAGGCGGCCCTGGCCCGGGCGACCAGGTCGGCGACGTCGGGATAGGCTTCGAACCGGTTGATGATGTCCTTGAGCGAGTCGGACGAGTAGCGCCGGGCCGCTTCGGAATTGGCCAGTTTTTCGGGAAGTAACGCTCGCGACAGGAGATCGGTCACGGTTTCGCGGCGACGCTCGATCGATCGGGTCAGGGCGTCGGCTTTTCCCTTCGCATAAAGCACCCACCCCCGATATTCGCGACTCTTGAGGCCGGGCTGCTGCTCCATCTTCCGCCAGAGCCGCTCGGCGTCTTGCTCGTGATGGATCTTGATCGCCGCAGTCGCTTCGGTGAAGGTGAGAACGTACATGACCTCGGCGTCGTTCCGGGGCTTGCTGAATCCGGTCATGTTGGTCTGTTAGAGAACCTCGGCCCGACGTTCGGCGTCGCGGAGTTCG
>JAJYCH010000048.1 GCA_021778575.1 Planctomycetota bacterium | reverse complement strand
CGGATCGCCGCCGACCGCCGGTTCGCTGCTGCTCCGGCTCGCTCCGGGCCGGAACTTCGGGGCTCTCGATCGGTTCCTCCAGGACTGGGAACGGTTCGCCGCCTCGGTCCTGGAGAGTCACCTCTCGTTTCCGCTGCTCAGCTACTATCGGTCGCAGCACGATAACCAGTCGTGGCTGGCCGCGCTGACGGCGATCCTGGACACGTCCGCGCTGACCATCACCGCGTTGAAGGATATCGATCCGTACCAGGCCCAGCTCACCTTCGCCATGGCCCGGCACGCGGTTGTCGACCTCGCTCAGATCTTCCAGATCCGGCCGATCAGCCCCGAGGTCGACCGCCTTTCCACCGAGGAACTGGCCAATCTCCTCCGAGACTTCGACCAGGCCGGGCTCAAACTTCGCGATCCCCGGACGATTGAGGCCCGATTGGTCGAACTCCGACACCTCTACGAGCCGTTCGTCCAGGGGCTTTCCGATTATCTGATCCTTCCGCTGCCGCCGGTACGCAGGGAAGGTCCGATCGTCGATAACTGGCAAACCAGCGCCTGGATGGAACGCTCGAAAGGAATCGGCCGACTTGCCGAGACCGACCCGGCCGACGATCATCGCGATTGATCGGTCTCGGCGGCCGCGCTCACTTCTTGATCTCGAACCGATCGAGTTCCGAGCCATCGGCGGCGACCTGTCGGACCGTGAGGTTCGGGCCGCTGACGTCGGCGACGGTGATCGAGTGACGCTTGGAGATAAATTTATCCGTGAACGATTGCCAGGTCTCGGGCTTGTCCTGTTGCTCGGGATTATAAAGCCCCGCGCCTCCGGCTCCGGTGACAAGGTAGATCACGCCGTCGGGGCGGGTTCGGTTCTTGCCGTCGAAGGTCTTGTCGAGTGTCCAGGTCCCGGGAACCAGGTCCCTGGTCCGGACCATCTTGCCGTCGGAGTCACGGTCGGCGATGAATCGAAGCGGGAATGACCGTTGATAATTGTGGACATGACCATTGAAGACCACGTCGACCTTGCCGGCCTCCAGGAGGTCGGCGATCAGGCGCATTTCCTGCTGTTCGAAGTGGGCCTTCGACGAGTTGAAGCCGGGATGATGGAACGAGACGAACCGCCAGGTGGCACCCTTGGCGGCGGCGAGGTCGTTGGCGACCCAGTCGCGGAGGCCGGAATCACGCCAGTCGACATAGGGGTTGGCGTCGAGAACGAGCCAGTGAGCGTTGCCATAGTCAAACGAGAAGTTCGCCATCCGGGGATAGCTGGGGCCGGCGGCGTCGAGGAACGCCTTCTGATGGGCTTCGTTGCCGGTCATCGGCAAGGTGTACGGGCCATCCTTGGGTCCGTTCAGGGGTTGATCCCAGTAGAGGAAGTAACCCAACGAGTCGGGAGAACGATCGAAGTTCCGCGAGCCGATGTCATGGTTGCCGGGAGCCGCCAGGGTGAGCGTCGAGCGCAGCAGCGGGCCGCCGACGTCCGGAGCCGTCTGGTCGGCGTTGTAGACCGGCCAGTAGCGGTCGCGATATTCGGAGACAAGCCCACGTCCGTAAACAATGTCGCCGGTGACCATCAGAAAGTCCGGCTTCTCCAGGACCATCCGAGCGGCGATCTCCTTCTGAGCCCCGGACCCTTGCGCGATGTCGCCCACGGCGATGAACCGGTACGGCTGATCGGCCGATTTCCGCGACTTCGCCGCCGCCTCGAAGACGACGTCCGCGCCGTTCAAGACCCGGTAGCGGAAATCCACGCCGGGGGGCAGGCCGTCGAAGGTCGCGCGATAGAGCCGATGAGCCGGAACGACCGGCGATGCGATCCGCCGGAACACCTTCGCCTCGGCCTTCTTCCAGGTCGACTCGGGCGGGACCTGATAGTCGACCGACCACGCGGTCTCGCGATCCGCGCCACCCCAGAGCAAGGCCAGGTCGCCGGTGGTCGAGGCCGGGGCGTCACCGAGCTGGAGGTAAGGCTTGATGACGAAAGCATCCTCGCCCCGAGCGGCCGGAGCCGTCACGGTGAACAGGACGAGAGCAAGCAAAGGGAGGAAACGAGGTCGCATCGATGGCAGGCTCCAGGGTCTCGCAATTCGGACCCTCCGACGATACTCCAGGACTCGGTTGCTTCCAACCGTTCGGACCGATCTTTCCAGCGATTTCATCAACACTTCATGGGCCGAGGAGATCTTGCCGAGCCTTGACATGGACTCGACACGGTTGGGCTAAACCGAGATAATTTTGAAAGTTCGATAAACCAGTTTTTGAGTCCAGCTCTTTCGAGAAGATCCTTGGACCGATTCGCTCGTACCGTTCTGGGATACCATGGTTGCGAACCTGCGTTTGCCGAGCAGGTCATCAATGGCGTGATACCCGTCAGTCACTGGATTCCTAGCGCCAACGATTACGACTGGCTCGGTCATGGGATTTATTTCTGGGAACATGCGCCGGAACGAGCCTTGACCTGGACCAATCGATCGAAAAAATCAGGGGTTGGAGTCATCGGAGCGATCATTCAACTCGGAAACTGTCTTGATTTGTCTGATATCGATGGCACGAAGCTTCTCGAAAAGAACTTTGAGAACGTGAAGTCAAGCTACGAACGATCGGGAATCGACTTGCCGACCAACCGGCATGGCCGGAATTTCCTCGATTGCCTGGTGATCAACGAACTGAACAGGAAGGCAGCCGAAGTTGGTCTACCGTTTCAAACCGTTCGCTGTCCCTTTCTCGAAGGCAGTGAGGTCTTCCCAGGTTCAGCGATCCGGAGCCAGTCACATGTTCAGTTGGTTGTGAAGAATCCCATGAATATTCTGGGGGTTTTCCGTCCCAACCTGTCAAACATAGGAGATGTTCCATGACTGAAGAAACCAAAAAAATTCTCTGGGCGGCCCTCGAAGAAGAACGAAAGCGACCTCCAGCGGAGTTATTCAAAGAACTGGTGGCTCGCGGAGTTATCGACGAAAACGGAGAAGTCTTGCTTCCTTCAAGATCCCCCTGGAACCCCGCCTGGGGACCCGAGCCGGAATCTGACGAGGATCATTCCAAGTCGTGAATCATGCCCTCAGATTGGTGTCAATGGTCCGGTGCCAAAGGGGTCGAAGAGGAGCCGATCAGCCGCTTGGGAACGAAGGCCCGGGTCAAAACGACGGCAGATCGCCAAAGTTCACAAGGGTCTCGTAGGCCAGGAGCGCCGCGACGATGGTTCCCAGCACGAAGATCACCAGCGAGGTGACCAGGCCCCCGAGGCCCAGCCAGTTGGCGTAGCCGTCGAGCACCGGACCCAGGCAAAACGCGACGTTGGCCAGGACCGCCAGGATCACCAGCCAGCTCACCAGTTCGGGCCACGGCAGCGGGGGCGGATAGAGCAGGAACGACAGTTGTGTCTCGACCACGAGAACCGTGTTGTAGAACGTCCGGAGCTTCTCCCAGCGGAAGAACAACCGGAGTTCCGGTACGTTCGTCGCGATCGGCGGTAACTCGATCGCGGCCGACGGCGGAGCATAAGGGTTCGGGGAATCGGGCTGATTGTCGAGGTTGCGGCTCATGGTCGAAAAATCTCGAATTTCGGTCGGTCAGATCCGGCCGAACTGGCGTTCCAGCTCGGACTTGGTGAAGACCAGCGCCGTGGGCCGGCCGTGTGGGCAGTGGTGGGCGTCGGTCACGAGGTGACGGCGTTCGAGGAGCGCGGTGACTTCTTCAGGGGCGAGCTTCTGGCCCGCCTTCACGGCGGCCTTGCAGGCGATCATGCTCAGGACGTCCTCGAGAATCTCGTCGCGGGTGGGCGGCAAGGGTTTGGTGCCAAAGTGGTCGGCCAGGTCGCGGAGGAGCCGGTCGGGCGGGACCCCCGGAAGCATCGCCGGGACACTCTTGACCAGGACCGAGCCGTCACCGGCGTCCTCGACCTCCAGGCCGAGCGCTCCCAGCGCCTCCTTTCGTTCGAGGATCGCCGAGGCCTCGCCCGCTTCCAGCTCCACCGGCTCGGCGACCAGCAGCCGCTGCGATTCGACGCCCCCTCGGTCGATCCGTAACTTCAATTCTTCGTAGAGAATCCGTTCGTGAAGGGCATGCTGGTCGATCACCACCATGCCGTCGGGGGTCTCGGCGACCAGGTAGCTATCATGGACCTGAAGCGCCCGGACCGGCAGGTCGCGAACGTCGAACGGACGCGGGCCGGATTCCACCGGGTCGGCGGCTGGGGGCGAAAAACCGCTCGGGGGAAAGCCCGGCGCTGCCGCCGTGAATTCGTCGAACGGCTCCGACGACGGGAGTGGTTGCGACGACGGGACCGGCGGCGTCTGCGCCGGTGTCGGGACGTAAGCCGAACGTCCCCAGTCGCTGGACGTTGGTCCGCCCGCGTAGCCGGGGCTCGGATACGATTGAAAGGTGGCGGGAGCCTGGGGAGTGAACCAGGAGGCGACTTCCTGACGCGAGTCCGGACGTTCGGGCAATGCGTAGGGCGTCGCGGGTTCAGCCCTGGCTGGTTCCGGGACTTCGGGCGGAGCCTGGAGCCGCGAGTGGAGGTCGCTGGCGAGGAAGGTTTGCCGGAGGGTCGCCAGGAGCTGGCTGTAGATCCGCTGGGCGTCGCGAAACCGGACCTCGATCTTCATCGGGTGGACGTTGGCGAGCGACCGACCATCAACAGGCCCCGGAACGCCTCGGAAAGCGCGTGGCCGAGCGAACGGTCGCGGACATACCTTCCGCCCAGAAACAGAAATTGGGTCTTGTTGCTCGACCGGCTTTGCGACGGATGCGCGACGTAACCCCAGAGATGGGTCTGGTCGTACTGGCTCTCGATCCAGAGCAGCGACTCGGCCAGTTCTCGACCGAAGAAGACGCCGATCCGTTCCTTGATCCCGGTCACGCCGGGGAGGTCGTGCAAGACCTTGCCGCCCGAGCGGAACGTGAGGTGGACCGTGGGATGAGCCAGGGCGATCCGGGTGAACATCTCGATGACGTGCCCGGCCTCGGTCGAGTCGGATTTCAGATAGGTTCGGCGCACCGGTGTGTTCTGGAACAGGTTGCGGACCTCGATCACCGTCCCGATCGGGCAACCGCAGGCGCGGACCGGGCCGGCGACTCCCGCCTCGATCGAGAGTTCCGAGCCAACTTCCGAATCAGCCTGACGGGTCTGGCAGCGGACTCGCGAGACCTCGGCGATCGCGGCCAGCGCCTCGCCTCGAAAGCCGAGGGTCCGGACCTTGTGCAGGTCCTCGGCCTCGACCAGCTTGCTGGTCGCGTGCGGGGTGAAGGCCAGGTGGAGGTCGTCGGCGGCCATCCCCTTGCCGTTGTCGGCGATCCGGATCAGGTCCTTGCCACCACGCTCGACCGCGACGTCGACGCGGGTCGCGCCGGCGTCGATGGCGTTTTCGAGAAGTTCCTTGACCACGCTCGCCGGTCGTTCGACCACCTCACCCGCCGCGATCTGGTTGATGACCGACGCGGAGAGCTGGCGGATGATGCCCATCGTTCTGATTCCTTACTTCGGTCGCGCCCAGCCTTCGGCTATGATCTCGTCTGGACCACCCTACGCAAACCGCCGACCTGCCATCGACAATAACATGATCGTGCTCCGGCCGGGTCGCTACCAGTCGAATTTGAAAATCCGCCGAATCCAGGAGGCGAGCTTGGCCCAGTTTTTCGAGGTCTGCTCCGTGAACGAGATCGAGGAAGGACGCGGGCACGCCGTCGAGATCGACGGGCTCCGGGTCGCCCTGTTTCTCGATCAAGGGAACGTTCACGCCTTGCTCGGTCGTTGCCCGCACGCGAACGGGGCGATGGGGCACGGCTGGGTCGAGGATGGCGAGGCGGTCTGCCCGCTCCACCGCTGGCGGTTCAAGCTCAGCTCGGGCCGCTGCACAACCATGCCCGGTCAGAATCTCCATCGGTTTCGGTGCGAGGTCAGGGAAGGGCGGGTCTGGGTCGAGGTTTGACCGTGCTCACGACCGGGACGACTTCCGCGCTGGTCTCAGGCGGCGGAGATGGGGAACTTTCTCGCGAAAGGCCAGGAAGTGTTCGAGCCCCTCGATCAGGTTGGGGAGCGCGGCCAGAACGTTGATGAATCCGAGGATCATGACCCCGTGATGAACCCGGACCCGGATATGGTTGAGATCGTCGTGGAAACTGTAATAGCTCTCCAGCGAGCTGGTGACGATCAGAATCAGGCCCACCGTTAGCTTGGTGAACGGATTGTCAACAAACGCCCTGATCCAGCGTGAGATGCGAGGCAGACGATCCCCGCCGGTGGGAGCCTCGGTGGTGGCCATGTTCGCGATTCCTCGATGGGCCATCGGTTTGCTGGGTTCAAGATACCATTCATCCGGGAATCTGTTCCATCCGGTTTCGCTGGGGCGATCGGTCGTGACCTCGGGAGGGCCAATTTGCTATGATGAGCGGGCCAAGGCCCGAGCACCGCTCGCCGGGTCTGCTGATCTCTCGAAAGCGAGCCAGGCCATGCCGTCGATCACTCAACGCCACGACTATGAAAAAGCCGCTCTCGACGAATCGGCCGTTGATCGCGACCCGTTTCGCCAGTTCCAGGTCTGGTTTGACGAGGCGACGGCGGCCGGGATCAGCGAGCCCAACGCGATGACCGTCGCCACGGCCAGTCCCGAAGGGCGGCCATCGGCCCGGATCGTCCTGATGCGCCGATTCGATGAGCGAGGGTTCGTCTTCTTCACGAATTATGACAGCCGGAAGGGACGGGAGATCGCGGCCAACCCGTTCGCCTCGCTTGTCTTCTTCTGGCAGTCGCTTGAGCGTCAGGTCCGCGTCGAGGGGTCGATTGTCCGGGCTTCGGACGTCGAGTCGGACGAGTATTTCGCGAGCCGGCCGACCGGTTCCATGCTCGGCGCGTGGGTCTCGAACCAGAGCGGCGTGGTCGCCGATCGCGCGGCCCTGGAGGCGGAACTCGCGGTGATCCAGGCTCGATTTCCCGAAGGGGAAATCCCTCGACCGCCGTACTGGGGGGGGTACCGGATCGTGCCGACTTCCATCGAATTCTGGCAAGGGCGGCGGAGTCGGTTGCACGACCGGCTTGTCTACCGATTGACGGATGACCGGTCGTGGCGGATTGATCGACTGGCCCCGTGATCGGGCCTGCCGTGTGTCACCAGTGCCTGAAAGTCGGGTATGACTCTCGCGGGGCACCGCGAAAATGTGCGAGAATAGAGATCAGGGCGTGGGTTGATCGCTCGCTTTCCCTTCCGTCGGGGTGGTCCAGATGATCTGTGCGATTCTCGGGCGGGGCCGACATGCCGCGCTCGCCGAGGAATGGAAAGCCGCCGGCGAGGCCGGGGTCGAGCTGGCCGAGATCCGGGTGGATTGCCTCCGGCGCGAGCCGGATCTCAAGCGGGTCTTGCGCGAACGACCGACGGCAATGGTCTTCACGGTCCGCCGAGGGGTCGACGGCGGCCTCTGGCGCGGTCCCGAGGAGAAACGCCAGCGGCTGATTCGCGAGGCGATCGTCGCCGGGGTCGACTTCGTCGACGTCGAGATGGACGTGGCTCGCGAGATCCGCCGGTTCGGCAAGACCCAGCGGATCGTCAGCTATCACAACCTCAAGCAGACACCGCCGGACCTCCTCGAAATCGCCCAGCAGTGCGAGGAGATGGATGCCGACGTCGTCAAGATCGCCTGCCGGGCGCACTCGCTGGCCGAGGCGATGAAGATCCTCCAGGTCGCCTCGAAGATGGAGACCCCCACCATCGCCATCGCGATGGGGGAGATCGGCTCGTTCACGCGGGTTCTCGGAGCCAAGTATGGTGCTCCGTTCACCTACGCCAACTTCAACGTCGACCGCAGCTTCGCCCCGGGTATGTACCGGTTTGATGAACTCAAGCGTGACTACTTCTACGACGAGATCAACGCCGAGACCGAGGTCTACGCCGTCATCGGCGACCCGATCGGCCATAGCCTGAGCCCGCCGATCCACAACGCCGCGTTCCGTTCGCTCGGCCAGAACAAGGTGATGGTGCCTATCCTGATGCCGGGCGAACGGCTCAAAGCGTCGCTCGACGACGTGGCCTGGCTGGGGATCAAGGGTTACAGCATCACCATTCCGCATAAACAGGCGGCTCTCGCCCTCCTGACCCAGGCCGACGGCGCGGTCGATCGGACCAGCGCCTGCAACACGATGATCGTCAAGGACGACGGATCGAAGGTCGGCTATAACACCGATTACCGGGCGGCGATGGATTCGCTCGAAGCCGCTTACGGTGGCCCGCTCGAAGGGGGTGTCTCGCCGTTGATGGGCAAGAGCGTGGTAATCCTGGGCGCTGGCGGGGTCGCCCGGCCGATCGGCTTCGGGATGGTCCGGCGTGGCGCGGTCGTCACGCTTTGCAATCGCAACGACGAGAAAGCGACCAAGCTCGCCGAGGAACTGAGTTGCCGATCGACCAGTTGGTCGATGCGGGCGAGCATGGTCCCCGACATCGTGATCAACTGCACGCCGGTCGGGATGCATCCCAACGTCGATGACACGCCCATGCCCCCAGCCGGTTTTCGACCGGGAATGGTCGTCATGGACACGGTCTACCACCCCGAGAACACGATGTTCCTGAAACTCGCCCGCGAGCGTGAGTGCAAGACGGTCAGCGGGGTCGACATGTTTATCCGGCAGGCGGCGCTTCAGTCGCAGCTTTACACCGGTCAGGAACCTCCCGTCGAGCTGATGCGGGACGTCGTTCGCCGCAAGCTCGGGCCGATCCGGTCATGAGCGACGCCCCTCGTGGAATCGTCCTGGTGGGCTACCGGGCGACCGGAAAGTCGACGGTGGGCCGGATCTTGGCCGATCGGCTGGACCGAGAGTTCGCGGATGCCGATCGTGAAGTCGAGATCCTGGCCGGTCGGTCGATCCGGTCGATCTTCCTTGAAGACGGGGAACCGGCGTTTCGCGACTGGGAAGCCCGGGTGATCGACGATCTGGCGGCTCGCCTGAGCGGCGGGGTTCTCGCGACCGGCGGCGGCGCGATCCTGCTCGAATCGAACCGTAAGCGGCTCCGCGACTTCGGATTCGTCGCCTGGCTCACCGCCGACGCCGAGACCCTGGCAAGGCGCATTCAATCGTCGCGTCGAGGGGTGGAAGATCGGCCGCCCCTGACCAGCGCCGGGACTCTGGACGAGATCGCGGAAGTTCTCGAAGCCCGGACGCCACTCTATCAAGAGGTCGCGCATGTCGCCGTCGCGACCGAAGGGCGAACGGCCGAACAGGTCGCCGCCGCTGTCCTGGAAGCCTGGTCTCGCGCGGCGGACTCGACGATTCCGGGAGACTTCTGATGGCTTATCTCTGGCAACTCCACGTGATGCTCGGCACGATGATGTTCGTGGTCGGGACCGTCGTCGGGAGCTTCCTGAACGTTTGCATCTACCGGATTCCCTGGGAAAAAAGTGTGATCTGGCCGCCGACCTCGCATTGTCCCCATTGCCTGGCGACGATCGAGGCCCGCGACAACGTCCCGATTTTCGGCTGGATCTTTCTGGGCGGAAAGTGCCGGAATTGCCGCCAGCCGTTCTCGGTCCGGTACGCGGCGATCGAGCTTCTGGTCGGGCTCCTGTTCGTCGCCGTTTACCTGGTCGATGGCGTCATGCCCAAGGAGTTCGTCGACAGCAACATGGCCTTGCTCGTCAAGGTGCTCTATCATGTGGTCCTGGTGGCGCTTCTGGTGACGATCACCTTCATCGACGCCGACCTGACGATCGTTCCGTCACTCGTGACGAACGTCGGGATCTTTCTGGGCCTTGCGCTGGGGACGTTATTTCCCGAAGTCCGACCGGTGCCGGCAGAAGCGTCGACCGCTCTGGGTGGTCTGTGGGTCGGCCTGAAAGGGGTTCTGGTTGGCGGTGGAATGATCTGGATCATCCGGGTCGTGGGGACGTTCGTGTTCCGTCGCGAGGCGATGGGCAGCGGCGATATCCATATTCTCGCGCTGATCGGCGCGTTTCTGGGCTGGCAGGTGGCGCTGGTCACTCCGTTCCTGGCGTCGTTCGTCGGGCTGGTCCCGGCGATCTCGAAACTGGTGGTTTCCCTGGGAAAGCGCCTCGCCGGTCGAAAATACCTGGCCTCGGACCACGAAATGCCTTTTGGTCCTTACCTGAGCGTCGCGGCCCTCATTCTGATGATGGCCTGGCCCTGGATCTGGCCCGGTCGGCTCCAAACCTACTTTGAAACTTTTTCCATGCTATTCTGGTTCGTGTTGGGCCAGGACAGATGACGATAAAAGGATCAGGTCGGGTGGGATGTCGACCCGGAACCCGGGCCCGTGGAGACATCCGATGGCGTCCTCGTACTACAAACGACGTAAACGCTCGCTGATCCGGAACCTCTGGGTCTACCGTCGCCTGGTGGCGCTCGCGGTCGTGGTCGGCCTGCTGCTCTGGTTCGTCTTGACCAACAATGAGCGAGTCACCATCGCTTTTCCGTTTGGTCTGGGAAGCTTTCAAAGTACCACCGGCCTGGTGATCCTGCTCAGCGCGATGGTCGGGTCGCTCCTGACGGCGTTGACGATGACCGTGCTCTGGGCGATCTGGAAGGCCCGGCTCGAACGTGACGAAACTCCGGAAAACCCGACCCGACCTGTCAATGACGAAGATCTGCCGCCGCCCGACTACGCGGCGAAAACCGGCGATGGCCTGACCCGGGAAGGCCCCTGGTCCTGATCCGGGAGGTCGGTTGATCGCCGGGTGAATGGGTCTCTGGCTCCAAAACCATCTCTTCGCGGAAACTCCATCACGCTCCGAACTCGATTTGACTCTGAGGGTGGACCCGTCATGGCGACCGGCCGAAATCTTTCGTTTACCCCCTGGCTGTTCCTCCTGGGATTCGCCGTGACCGGCTGCACTCAGCCGAACCCGTTCACTTCACGACAGACCACGCTTGGAAGCCTGAAAGCCAGCGTCAGCCAGCTCGAATTCGAGAACGAAAAGCTTCGCAAGGAAGTCGGCGAACTGAAGGCCGACAATTCGAGGCTCGACTCCGAACTCGCCCGCGAGGAACAACTCAACGGCGAGATCACCGCCCGGCTCGACGACGCCAAGGAGATGATCCGTCGCGACGGAGGAAACGCCCAGGCGCTCGGGGCTCCCTCAAAGAATTACGAGGACGACCAGATCCCGCCGCCGGTCTCGACCCCTCGATCGCGACCGATGAAAGGGGGCCGAAAGCCCCCCGCGGCGCAGATCCGCCAGCAAACCGATCCCGCCCCTTTCGGTTCCTCGTCCGACAGTCTCGGTTACCAACCTCGATCCACCGGACTCAACCGAGACCTCGGAACCGACGACGGGTCCGACGACCGCTGGCTCCCCGTCGCCCGAGGGATGGGCACGACGGTCCGGTAGGATAGGCAATATCGGTTGGCCTTTCGGCGCGGAGGTTGGGCGCGACGAATCGTCGATTCGTCTCGATCCGCCATATTTTGCCTTCATCCTCTCGACTTCAGCGTCCTCGGCCGATCGTGATCGGCACGTCGACCCGCCTTCCCGGCGTTTCGAGCCGATCAAACAGCGCCGGGTCGATCCGATTATTCAGGCCCGAGCCCAGTTCCGGGAATCCGGCATCGAAGTCCTCGTCGAGATTGGTCATTTCCAAAAACGAACCCAATTCGTCGTGATAGGGATCGGCCCGACGAGCCGGCTCGATCGATTTCGCGTGCTTCTCGACCAGGCGCAACTCCTTGAGAGCCTTGAAGAAGCCGCGTTCGGCGGCGGCTTCGTACCGGCGTGCCATGCAGGCTTCCCGGGAGCAGTCGAAGGCGGCCAGGCGACCGGCTTCGGCCTGCCGCCGGATCAGTTCGGTCGGGTCGATCCCGTCGGGAACCTCGACATCGGCCATCGCCTGGACGACGCGATCGGCCGTCGCAGCGAGATCACGCTCGGCGCACTTTTCCATCCGGATGGCCAGGACCGCCGCTCGACGGACCAGGGTCAGGCCAAGTAGCCCCGAGGGCTGAAGCTCGGCCCGGAACGCCCGGAACCGCTGTTCGACGGAATCAACGTCCTCGGCCGGGACGACAATCCCCTCGACGATCGGGGCCGGTTGGTCGCCGTTCTGGTGGTTCGAGGGAATCCGGGTTTCGGCGGTCGGCATCGGTCGGTCCTCTAGCAAGCGAGTGGTGAAGGAGTTCAGCATCCGCTCGATAGTTTCGGAACCGGAGAGAGCGTTCGAACCGGGTTTTTTGGGAATGATCAGGCGAGAGTACTAGTCATCGTTCCAATCCGCCCGAGTCACTCAGCAGGAGTTGCCGTCACCTACCCACCCCTGCCGATTTTTCTCCTGCCGAAATTTTCCATGACGCTGATTCACCTTTTGGTTTAGAATTTTCTTGAGTCATGAGATCTTGTCGAGGAATTTCAATGACTAATTTTTTGGATCATAGAGCCATGCGTTGTGTTTCGCCTGGCTGACTTTTAGGCGTGAATGACGTTCTTTTCGCGAGACGTCATTGACTCCCTTCTTTCAAGTGAGGAACCAGATGATGCGCAACTTCGTTCTCAAGATGGTTGTGGTGGTCGGAGCTGTGATTTCAACATGGGCTCTCACAAGGTCGATTCTAGCCAATTTCAAGCAAGAGCAACCCGCAGAGGTCGCATCCGCCGAAGTCACATCGTCAAAGAAGGTTGTCGCGTCAAAGACGGCCAACACCTACTCAAAAGAGGCCTTCGCAGCTCATAAAAAGGACTGGGACAATTATTTGCGGAATGCGCCCAAAGGGAACTCCCAGCACTTGAAACAATTCCGTGCCGGCGCCCAGGGTCACATCCTGAACGTTGAAGCCGAGGTCGAGATCAACGATAATCGCAAAGACAAGTGTTACGTCTGGACTTTATACGTTCTCAACGCCAGTGACGACTCGGCTCAACTTGTTCACGTTTATGATAACCAGGTCTTCACGATTCCCGAGTCCGGCAGCCTTAACCCAACGTTCCAGGAAAGCACTGAACTCCCATCCGGAAACTACAAAGTCTTTCTGACACTGAGTCGTTTGAACAAAGATGCTGACCTCAGCCCGCTTAAAGATCCCAAAATTCTCAATGTGCCAATTTCCTTGCGAGGGTTTGAGACCGTCAAGATCGATTGATATCAGAACAATTGTTATCTTGGGTGATTGCTGATCGCAGTCGTCGACTGAGGTCAATCCGGTGACAACCGACGTGCCGCCTTTCGGGGCGGCATGCTCAACAGGAGAGAAGGTCGAGAGGATCAGGTTTTCTTCGCGAGGCGTCGCCGCATCCATCCCAAGAGTAGGGTGGGTCGAGTGCAATGAGCCCCACCATGAATGCGTGGTGGGGCTCGTTGCACTCGACCCACCCTACGTC
>JAJYCH010000047.1 GCA_021778575.1 Planctomycetota bacterium | reverse complement strand
GCTCGGAGCAAGCTCCGGTCGCCAGAGCGAGAGCAAGCTCTCGCACTCCAGATGAGGGCTTCGTCGCAATGCCGAGGGTAGGGTCGACCAGAGCCCCCAAAAAATCCGGGCACACCCCCCGGCCAATTCCAAAAAATCACGCATTGGGCGATCCGGACAATCGGATTAGAATCACCCCCCGACCCGACCTGACCGGAGGACCTAGCCCAGTGCCCCGAACGATCGAAACTCTACCGACGCCCGCGGAAGCCTGTCATCGGATTCTCTCTCTGGCCGAACCGGTCGAGCCGGTCGAGGTCTCGCTCGTGGACGCGCTCGGCCTGGTCCTGGCCGAGGCCGCCGTCGCCGACGTCGACCTTCCACCATTTGACCGCGCCGCGATCGAAGGCTACGCCGTCCGCTCGGCCGAGGCCAGAACCGGGACGCTTCTCCGGGTCGCCGGGCTCCGCTGGGCCGATCGATCGGTCGACGACCCGCTCGAAGCCGGCGAAGCGATTCACGTGGCGACCGGTGAACCGCTCCCGGTCGGGGCCGACGCCGTGATCGCACTCGATGCCGTCCGGCCCGATCCCGAAACCGGCCCGGTTCGCGTGGTCGAGATTCTTCACGAGGTCGAACCAGGGCAGTCGATCGTCCGGCGTGGCTCGCTCCTCGAAGCCGGTGCGACCCTGGCCCCCGCCGGAACCCGGCTGAAGGCTCCCATGGTCGGCCTGCTCGCCTCGCAAGGATGTATGCACCCGGTCTGTCACCGACGAGTTCGTGTCGCCGTGCTCGCGCTCGGCGATCATCTCGTCGGGCCGACCGAGGCCCCGGTGATGCACCGCGAGCGGAACGCCGTGAATGCAGCCATGGTCGCCCTGGCGATTCAAGCCGGCGCGATGCCGCACGACCTCCAATCCGTCTCGGAAGCGAATTTCCCGCTGGCACTCGAACGAGCGACCTCGGCGCCGGTCGTGATTGTACTCGGTCCGATGACCCGATCGACGCAGCGGACCTATCGATCGTTCGGTGTGGAGTCGGTCCTCTCGGGAGTCGCCATGCGGCCGGGCGGACGGGTCCGTCACGGGATCATCCGCGACGAGTCGGGCGAGGTCGCCCACCACATCTTTCATCTTCCGTTCGCCCCGATGGCAGCGACGACAGCCTTCGCGCTGCTGGTTCAACCGTTGATCGCGCGGCTCCAGGGGCACTTCGCGCCCGGTCCCCAGACCTCCGTCGCGATCTGGGAAGGAACCCATCGACCGACCCGAGACCGGCTCCGAGCGTTGCCCGTCACCCTGGCCATTGATGCCGAAGCCCGGCTCAGAGCCCGACCCATCGCCGTGAGAGGCTCCGACGATCTCCCCTCGCTGGCTCGGGCCGATGGCCTCGCGTTGCTCCCGGCGCATTCCGGACCCTGGCAGGGGGGAGAAGTGGTCGAGGTCATCGACTTTCGTTCGGTCTAACTTGCTAGCCCGCCGCTCGGTCAAGAAACTGCGTTGCCGCGTGCATGATGACTTCTTCGTTGGCATCGGCCCGGCTGAGATTGGCGGTCAAGCGGCCTTCGCAGAGGACCAGAATCCGGTCGGAGACGCTGAGGAGTTCGGGCAGTTCGCTGGAAGTCATCAGCACGGCCATCCCCTCGGCGGCAAGCTGGCGGATCAAGGCGTAAATCTCGGCCTTGGCTCCCACGTCGATTCCCCGGGTTGGTTCGTCCAGGAGTAACAGCTTGGGGTTGATCAGCAGCCAGCGGGCGATGATGCATTTCTGTTGATTACCGCCCGAAAGACTGGTGATTGCCGCGCCTCCGCCATCGGTCTTGATCGCCAGCCGCTCGATCGAGTCGCGGATCGTCCGGGATTCGCGATTCGGGTCGATGAAGCCGAACGAGGTCAGGTGGTCGAGCCGTCGGATCGTGATGTTCTCTCCCACCGTCATCCGGCTGAACAAACCGAGCGACTTGCGATCCTCGGTCACCAGCGCCACGCCCGAGGCGATGGCCTGGGCGGGCTCGCGAAACCGGACGACCTTGCCATCGAGGCGAATCGTTCCCGTCGGCGGAGCCGCCGTCGCCCCGAAGAGCGATTCGAGCAACTCGGTCCGACCAGCGCCCAGAAGCCCCGCGATCCCGACGACCTCGCCCGCCTCGACAGCGAACGTCAGTTCCTGAAGCGCCGGGCGACCGCTTCCAAGCGGGCTCGGCAGGTGGAGACCGTCCACTTCCAGCATCTTCTTGCCGGACGAGTCGCGGGGAGCGAACTGAAGTTCGGCAATCTCGCGACCGACCATCCAGCGCACCACCTGGGCCGGTTGAATCTGTTCCTTCGCCGCGCTCGCCACGAACTTCCCGTCGCGGAGGACCGTCACGCCATCGGCCAGGGTGAAAATCTCGTTCATCTTGTGCGAGATGTAAAAAATCGTCGTTCCGGCGGCCTTGAGGTCATGGATCACCCGGTAGAGTCGGGCCACCTCGGCATCGGAGAGCGCGGACGTCGGCTCGTCCATGATGACGATCGAGGCATCGAAGGCAAGCGCCTTGGCGATCTCGACCATCTGCTGGTCGCCGATCCGGAGATCCCCGACCCGAGCCCTGGGTGAGATCGGAGTGCCCAGACGCTCGAAGAGGCGACGAGCCGCCGTCTCCATCGCTCGCCCTTGAAGCCAGCCGAGTGGGCCGGACAATTCGCGGCCGAGAAACAGGTTGTCGGTGACCGAAAGTTCAGGAACCAGGTTCAGTTCCTGGTAGATGATCCGGATTCCGGAGTCCTCGGCGTCCCTCGGCCCGGAAAAACGAGCCGGTTTGCCGTCGATCAGGATCTCGCCACCGTAATCGGTGATCGCACCGGCGAGGATCTTCATCAGGGTGCTCTTACCCGCGCCATTCTCGCCGCAAATCGCGTGGACCTCGCCGGCATTCGCCTGCAAACTGACACCACCGAGAGCGTGGACGCCGCCGAAGTTCTTGGTGATGTCCTTCATCCGAAGGCGAGGCGTGGACAGATCGCTCATGCTCGATCACCCGGCGGAAAGATAACGGAAGTCGTGAAAGAGCAAGTATCGTAGCGAAATCATCCCCCACGCGGGAAGAGGCGGCCGACCGGACCAAATAGTCGGGTGAACCCGTTTTTTCGTGCGGTCGGACAACGAAAGCGTTAGGATCAATCTTCCGATCCGACTCATCGATTCTCATTCAGCAACTCATCACGGTGATCTCGTGGATCTCGATTTCATCTTCATCGTCAATTATGAATGTCCTGGTTGCCACGTCGTGCTCGAGAACCGCTCGGCGGGTGAGCCGTCCTGGCTGCGCTGTCCTCGATGCGGCCGACCGAGCCTGGCTCCGGATCACCAGAGCCGGGAACTCCCCAACAACCGGCTCGAAAAGACGGCGTCGCCACTGATCGGAAGTTTCACGACGGGAAGCGACGTGCTGGTCATCACCCCTCGGTCGATGGCTCCGATGCCACCAGCGGTGGGGCAGAAGAATCCCAACCTGCCGATCTTGCTTGGAATCGGCTTCTTCGCCGCCCTTTTCTTCAGCATCGTCGCGCTGATGGATGCGAATTATGGCATGGCAAGCATCACCGGGCTGGGGGCGTTGCTCTGCCTGGCCTTGATCGTTGGGTTGGCTCGCGGCTCTCGGGAATAATATGGATCGTCAACCGCTGATCAACCAGTTCCCTTATCAATTCTATCCACCGCGGCCCAGCCGGTTCTGGTGGACCCTGAGTCGCCTCTACAACACGTACCAGATCCTACGCCGCGAGCAGAAGGTGGTCGCGATCGAGATCGAGGGGCTCGACGGACTTCGTGCGCTCCTGGATCGCGGCGATGGCGTCCTGATCACCCCCAACCATCCCGATAGCGCCGATCCCGCCACGTTCTTCGAGATCAGCCATCAACTGGGGCGACCGCTGACTTACCTGAGCGGATTTCAGCTCTTTTACGGATTTCGGCGCTTCCTCCTTCCCCGGATCGGCGCGTTTCCGATCGACCGGGAAGGAACCGACCTCCGCGCGTTCAAGGCCGGGGTCGAGATTCTCACCACCGCCCGCTACCCGCTGGTGATCTTCCCGGAAGGGGAGGTTTATCACACGTCCGACCGGCTCACTCCGATTCGCGAGGGGGCGGTCGCCTTCGCCTCGGCCGCCGCCAAGCGCCTCAGCGAGAACGGGAAAACCGTCTGGCTCGTACCGACCGCCGTGAAATACCGGTTCATCAAGACCTGCAATCCGCTGCCGGAATTGATCGAGGCCATGAACCGGCTCGAAGCTCGATTTACCTGGTGGGCCAGGACCGACCTGCCGATCGTGACCCGGATCTACCGTTACGCCGAAGGACTCCTGGGCTTGAAAGAACTGGAGATGCTCGGACAGTGCCGGTCCGGTCCGATCAAGGAGCGAATCGTCAACCTTCGCGACGCGATTCTCGACCGGATCGAGGACGAGCGAGTCGGCCAGCGTCGGAACGATACCGTGCCGGTCCGGATCAAGGGATTGCGCAAGGCGTGCCTTCAAGCCCTGGCTGAACCGGGAATCTCGATCGAGAAGTCCCTTGAGATCCAGCGCAATCTGAACGATATCTTCGTGGCCCTTCAGCTTTTCAGCTATCCCGGCGACTACGTCCGGGAAGACCCGACCCTCGAACGGATCGCCGAGACTCTGTTCAAGTTCGAGCAGGACGCACTGGGGAGCGAGGCGGCCATTCCTCACGGGAGGCGAACCGCGATCGTCCGCTTCGGCGAGCCGATCGACATCGCCAAGCAGCTCGGCGAACTCGGCAAGCCCAGGATCGCCAACCCGGCGATCACGGCGGAACTGGAACGACGGATTCAATCGCTTCTCGACGCGATCGGCCCGGGGCGACCTCTGATTCCAGCAGAAACGATCGGACCGACCGCCAACCAGCAGACCAAGATCGCAACCTGACCCGATCGACCCATCCGGCAAATCAACAAGTCGCTTCGAAAAGCGCGGAACCTCTAGGCAGGGGATGGGGTTGGATCTATCATAAAGAATCTCTCTTCTTCATTTTCCGATCGTGCATGATCATCGATTGGGAAGGACGGCCCGGGCGATGGCAACCAATCGGCGGTTGGCGAACGTTGGCTTTCGATGCCTCGTCGCGCTTCTTGTCTCGCTTTCGATCGTGGGCGGCTTGTTCGCCGATGACGCGGCGAAGTCGAAGAAAGCGGCCCGCAAGACCGAAAAAAAGTTGCCGGAAATTGTCCGGACCGTGGAAGAAGAGGACGTCGACGGCCAGATGCGCCCGGTCTCGGCGTCGCGCAAACCCAAAGGGCCGCCGAGTTTGGAATCGGCGCAGATCGACGAACTGATCCTCAAGGAGTTGGCGGCGACCAAGACACCGGTCTCCGAACCAACGACCGACGAGGAATTCATTCGCCGGCTCTATCTCGACTTGCTCGGCAAGATCCCCAACCCGGTCTCGATCCGCGAATTCGCCGGCTCTCGGATGAGAAACAAGCGGGCTTTGCTGATTGATACGCTGCTCGCTCACCCCGATTTCGCCGATAACTGGGCGCGGTACTGGCGCGATGTCATCGCCTACCGATCGCCCAACGAGAACGACCGCCAGGTCAACTATCCGGCGTTCGAGAGCTGGCTCGCCAAGGAATTCGCCGCGAACAAGCCGTGGGACAAGATCGCCACCGAAATCATCTCGGCGACCGGTCGGACCGACGAGAATGGCGCGGCAGTCTTCGCCGTGGCCGAGACCGCTTCGGCCGTCGAGATGGCCGGCGAAGTCTCCCGTGTTTTCCTCGGTGTCCAGATCCAGTGCGCCCAGTGTCACGACCACCCCAGCGACCCCTGGAAGCGCCAGCAATTTCACGAGTTCGCCGCGTTCTTTGGCGGTGTCAAGTCGCGCAACGTCGCCGAAAAAGGACAGCCGCCGGTCATGCAGGTCAGCGCCGGCGGACCGGCCCATTACACGATGCCGGACCTCAAGAATCCGGAAAAGAAGATCGCCGTCGCCCCCCGATTTTTCCTGAACCAGGCTCCCCAAATCAGCGAGAACCTCAAAGGGGATCAGCGGCTCAAGCTGGCGGCGCAGTATGTCACCGATCCCGATAACCCCTGGTTCGCCCGGTCGTTCGTCAACCGGGTCTGGTACAGCCTGATGGGGGAAGGGTTTTACAACCCGGTCGATGACCTCGGACCAACCCGGACCCCGAATTCTCCCGAGTTGATGGAACTGGTCTGCTCGAACTGGGAGGCCAGCGGCTACGACATCCGCTGGTTATTCCGCCAGATTCTCAATACCGCGGCCTATCAACGGTCGTCACGATCAACCAACACTGCGGCCGGTCGGACGCCATTCGCCTCGAATGTGCCGAGCCGGCTCCGGGGCGACCAGATCTTCGACTCGCTGACCCATGCGCTCGACCTTCAGCACGAGCGCGACCAGGTCGGCACCGGCAAGGCGGCCACGGCGAAGGGAGAAATGGCCGCCGAGAAATCCAAGGGACCGGCGGGTCGCGACCAGTTCCTCAAGGTCTTCGGCGTCGATCCCTCGACGCCCAACGATGATATTCTCGGTACGATCCCCCAGGCGCTATATCTGATGAATAGCGCCCTGATCACCCGGGAAATCCAGGCCAAACCGAAATCGATGCTCGGCTATCTGCTGTTGACCCATCCCGATAATCGATCGGTCCTGGAGATTCTCTACCTGCGGGTTCTGGGGCGTCGGCCGACCGATCGCGAGGTCCGTACTTGCTCGAACTATCTCGGAAACGTGGGCAACCGCGCCGAGGCGTTCGAGGATATTCTCTGGGCGTTGGTCAACTCGACCGAGTTTCTGAGCCGTCGCTGACCGTTTCGACGCGATCACCTCTTCTCGGATCAGGGAGTTTCGCCATGTTCGAGTCGAACATCCTCAAGGTGGGTGTGAACCATCAAGGGGTGGTCAGCCGTCGCTCGTTCCTCCGGGGGATCTCGCTCGGAGCCGCGGGGCTGACCGGCTTGAGCTTCACCGACCTCATGGCCGTCCAGGCCGACGAGCTCCGGAAGCGTCAGATGTCCTGCATCCTCCTCTGGATGGGGGGCGGACCGAGCCAGCTCGACACCTGGGACCCCAAGCCGGGGACCGACACCGGCGGCGACACCAAGGCAATCGCCACGAGCGTCCCGGGCATCCAGATCGCCTCGCACTTTCCCAAGATGGCGAAGGTGATGAAGGATGTCGCCCTGATCCGCTCGATGACCAACAAGGAAGGCAATCACCAGCGAGCGACCTACCAGCTTCACACCGGCTACACTCCATCGGGAACGGTCAAGCACCCCAATTACGGGAGCGTGGTCGCCGCCGAGCTGGGCGACCCCAAGTTCGACCTGCCGCACATCGTTTGCATCGGCCGGGACGACACCACACCGGCGGGCATCCTCGGCGTCAAGTACGAAGCGTTCCGGGTTCCCGACCCGATGAAGCCGCCGCTCAACACCGAACTGGCGGTCCCGACGGGCCGATATGTCCGCCGCTTGAACCTGATGCACTCGCTCGAAGTGGGTGGTTTCGTGAACTCCGGAGGGGTGGATCGGGTCAAAGAGCATCACTCGATCTACCAGTCCACCGCGAGCATGGTCCTCTCGCCCCACATGAAGGCGTTCAATCTCGATTCCGAGGACTCCAAGACTCGCGCCGCGTATGGCGAAACACCGTTCGGCCACGGTTGCCTGCTAGCCCGTCGCCTGGTCCAGGCGGGCGTGACGTTCGTCGAGGTCCGGATGGGGGGTTGGGATAACCACAACAAGGTCGACGAGAGCGTGGCCAAGAACGCCTCGTCGGTCGACCCTGGCTTTGCCTCGCTGATCAGCGACCTGAAAAGTCGGGGGATGCTCGACCGAACGCTGGTGGTCTGGATGGGGGAGTTCGGCCGGACCCCCAAGATCAACCCCAACGCCGGACGCGACCACTTCCCGAGAGTGTTCAGCATCGCGATGGCCGGCGGAGGCGTCAAAGGGGGCCAGGTGATCGGAGCCTCGACCCCGGACGGCTCCGGGGTGAAAGATCGGCCTGTTTCCGTCATCGACCTGATGGCTTCGTTTTGCAAGTCGCTCCAGATCGACCCCAAAAAGGAAAACATCAGCCCACAAGGTCGCCCGATCAAGATCGTCGACGGCGGAACACCCGTGAAAGAGCTTTTTGGTTGATGATTTTGGGTGAGAACGGGTAAGATCAGCCAGTCCACAATCAACGAATTTATTCGGTGAGCATCGCTTACTTTCGATTGCCGGCGAGGGAACGCTTTGAATCGAACTTCCTGGAATACAACTTACCTGGCGAGACTCCACGCTGAACTCCACCACAGATTGGGCGCAACATCTTTCTCGTTCCCACGCTCCGCGTGGGAATGCCGTGTTCGACGCTCTTCGTCTGTGATGCGGCCCAACCGTTCGGATGAGGACGCGGAGCGTCCCGGACGGCATTCCCGCGGAGGACCGTGGGAACGAGTCCGAAATGGAACGTGCTGTTCCTCAAGAAGTCTCGTCCCGACTGTTCTGATCATAACTTGTCTGGCCTGGGGTTGTGGCAGCTCGAAGCAACCCCCGCCGACACTCTCCGTCGGGACGGGTGTCCCGCTCTCGGTTCGCCACTCCGAGGCTCCGACGCGCGTCTTCTCGAACGATGAGGAGATTCCGTCGCTCGTCTCGACCTTCGAAGGTGGTCGAGGGAGCGTCCGCGTGACCCTGGAGGTCGAAGGGCCGTCGAACAACGGTAAACCGTCGCTGTCGGTCAACGATGTCCTGTTTCGAGCCGTGGGAACGGGGCGGATCAGCCTGGCGATCCAGCGCCCGTTTCCGGACCACCCCAACGGGCGAGTCACCATCGCCGGTCAGTCAGGGACCGAGGAATCGTCGGCCGAATTCGAGCCGGCACTCTGGTTCCACCAACCCGGCGCGATCGTCACCTTCGAGTCGGTCGGCGGCGAGAGTTCAACCGTCATCAGCGAAGGCAAGGAAATCATCCTCGGCCGCTACATCGCCCGCAACATTCCGCACGATATCCGGGTCACCTTGAAGGCGATGTTCTCGACCAACCCCGTCCCGCCCCGGACCAACGCCGGCCCTAAACCGAAGGGCTGACCCGCTCGACCGGCGGCAGACCGCGAGGCAAAGCCGCCAGGGCCTCGATGATCCGGGAGGCCAGCTCGTCGATCCCACCCGTCGGGCTGGTGACGGCGACCACGGCGGTCGCGGCCTGGGACAGCATCAGGTTGACCGTCGCCAGCTTCTGACCGGGCAGGGCATCGCCGCCGGCCCGGAAATCGGTCCGGACGATGACGATCGGCAATCCGAGCGCGAACGCCAGCCCGCATTCGAAGCTCGTCCCACTATCAGGGTCCGCGCCCTCGACGATCGCCACGATCGCGTCCGCCGAGCGAACGCCGTCGACGTCGACACGAAAGATCGACTCGGCGTCGAGCGTCTCGATCGTCTGAACCTCGGCCTGCGGCAGGAAGACCGAATGACCCGCCTCGACGATGAGACCGGCGAGGTCGAGATTCCAGGCCCGTTCGGCCTGGGTGAATAACGGACCGGCCAGGTAAAGCCTCATGATAAGCTCGATCCGCGTGAAGGGGTGCGAGGAGGTTGAAGAACGAGTGTTTCGCCGGTTGCGCCGATTTTTCGCAAGATGGCGGCGGTTTCGGTCGATCCTGGAGGTTAAGACGTCGACCCTCGGATGTCGAGCCGGATGGCCCTTTGCCCGATCTCAGTCAAGCCAGGTTCGCGGGTCAAAGGGCATAGGGGGGGGACACTGTCAGTCAGGTCCCGCGGTCGATCAAGGCCCATCGAATGCCGAGAATTTGAGGTTCCAGGACGGAGCCGGATTCGCGGTGAATTCGGGCCGGATTCGGGAAAGGAGTTCCCTAGAGATGCGTCACTTCACTCGGACCAGCCTCGGACTGATCGCCTTCGGACTGATCACTCCGATCACCGTGAGCGCGCAGAATGTCGATCCCTCGGCGCCCGGGGGCTATCGTAACCCCTCGGCCGTCCAACCCGCCACGCCCCCCGCTGGAGTCAGTGGCCAACCAGCGCCTTCGAGCGCTCCCGCGACTGCTCCCGCCGTCGCTCACGTCCATAAAGGGCGGAAAGTGTGTGCCGCCTGTGCCGCGAAGATGGCCAACGCGATGCCGCCGGGCAAGATCGTCGGCTGCGCTCACTCGAAGAATGGCGTCTGCGGCCCCTGCCAGGCCGCGCTGAACATGCCCGGAACGTTCGTCCAGGCGGGCGGAGCCCCAGCTCCGGCCGAGGCCCCCGGCCGTGCCTTGGCTTCAAGTGGTGGCTCGACCGCGACCGGTGGCTACGACCCCTCCATGGCTGAACCAGCCCCGGTCGGAGTCGTTCAGGCCGGCTTCTCGCAGTCGTCGGGCGCCATGCCGATGGCCCCGGCGGGAATGAAGGCGTCGGCTCCCGGCCGAGCCGTGGCTCAGTCGGCCCCGAGCCAGAGCCGCGACTTCTACCAGACCAAGAGCAACGGCGGCTTCCCTCACCCGCACATCCTCGGCCACCTCTTCGGCTGGTCGGGAATCGGTTCCGAGCGTCGGGCCGAGCAAGCCTTCAAGAAGCAGGAGGCCCACGCCATGATGACCTATGACCCGAACGCCCCGACCGGCGTCAACGAACTGCCGGCCTCGGCTGTCTTCGGCAAACAGAAGTAAGTTTTCCGTGAGGGAAATCCCCCAACCGGCATAACTCTCGCCGACCACGCCCCTCGATCCCGAGGGGCGTGGTCGTTTTCGGTTTGACTCCAGCCGGTCGGCCGATCGTCCGATGTTAAGTTGCGGTAGCAAGGCCATCCGGCGAAGCAATCCAGACGACGAAGGGAAGGCTCCCCGCGTTGGATTTCGGCACCGGACTCGACGGCCTGACGATGTTGGCGACCAGCGCTGAGGAAGGCGCGGCTTCGCCACCGCTCGCACGATAACCGACACTCCAGGAGGGATTCCGGCGTCTGACGACAAAGGGAGTGACAATGCGCTTCGGTCATTGGCGAGGGGTGACACTCACGATCGCCCTGCTGGCTGGTCTGACATCCGCCCATCCGGTCTCGGCCGATGGGTTTCACGACACGATTCCTGGCGAAGTTCTCGCTCGCGACCTCAACACCGGCGGTCCTTACATGGCCCCGCCGATTCCTTGGGGCCACTACGCCAAGAGCGGCTTCGGCGACCACTTCGGCAAGACCTGTGGGATCTGTGGCCTCTTGATGGGCAAAGGTCCCGGCAAGTGCGGCGGCCATGGTCTGTTCGGCAAGGGAGGCAGCGGCTCGGGCGGTTGCGGACTGTTCGGCAAGGGATGCGGCGGTGGCGGCGGCCAGGGAGGTTGCGGGCTTTTCGGTAAAGGAGCTTGTGGCGATTCCAGTTGCAGCTCCTGCAATCGTTTCGGTCATGGCAAGCGGATCAAGAATTGCGGACTCTGCGGCGGTAAAGGCTGCGGAATTTGCAGCTCGAGCCCCGCTGGCGACCCGATTCACATGCTGGCGTCGGACCAGTCTTCCGCTCCGGTCGTGACCTCACCCCAAGCGGCTCCGGCCCCGTCGTCGCAGTTCTGCGGTGATCCCGGCTGCAAGCTGGGTAAAGGTCACAACCACGGCGGTTCCGTCATGGGCGATCCTTGCGGATCATGCGGTGGCAAGGGCTGCGGACTCTGCGGCGGACTGGGCAAGCTGTTCCATCACGGAGCGGGTGCCGGTGACTGCGATTCCTGCGGCGGCAAGGGCTGCGGCAAGTGCGGTCTGTTCGGTAAGGGAAGTGGTTGCGGTGCCTGCGGCGGCAAGGGCTGCGGACTCTGTGCCGGTCTTCGCGGCAAGGTCTCGGGCATCCTGCATCCTCATCGCGGCAAGATCAAGTACTTCGTCGGTCCCGGCGGACCGGTTCCCTTGACCCCGGGCTACGTTCCCTACGTGGTGCCGACCCGCTCGCCGCGCGACTTCCTGGCTTTCCCCCCGTACACCCCGGACGGGTTCTGATCTGACGACAACTCCTGAAAAGAGTTCCGCTCCCGGCAACCGACCCGGTCGAGAATTCGACCGGGTCGAGCCCTCTGGAACTCCGGCAAATCAATCTCGGCTCGCGCTCATGAGGAACCAGCGAGCCGGGATTTTTCAGCGTTCGACACGGAGGATACGATGCGACGCGATACGATCACGATGCTCAGGCGAGCCGTACTTGGCCTCGCGGCGACTGCCTCGATGCTGATCAGCGCCACCAGCGCGGTCCAGGCCCAGGTTCCCGAGCCGAATATCCCCGACATCCACGAACGGAGCGGGCTGCTTCAGCGCTTCGAGCTTGGTAACAAGTTCAAGACAAACCTTCCCAAAGACCCGAATCGCGACAATTACTACAATACCCGCTTTGGCAATCATGCCAAGATCCTCGATACCAACACCTGGTACGACGGCGGTCTCTACGGCGTGAGATTGCCATCACGCGATACAGCCTCGGTTTATCCGTATTTCTACGGATCGCCTGGCGCGAGCACGATCTCCCCGGAAAGTCGCCCCGCTCGCCCCTCGTTCCTGCGGGCCACCCAGCAACTTTTCCACCAGCGCAAGCCGGTCGGGATGTATTACGACCGAGGCAGCTACGTGCCGATCTACGACCTCGACTCGTTCTCGCCTGGCCCCGGTCCCGATTACTGGCCCTGGTTCTTCCAGGGAAGTCGGGGCGGTTGAGCCAGAGCAAGCCCCGACCTGATCCGTGGGCGCTCGCTCGGTTCGAGTTTTCCAAACAAACCCAACGACGCTCCGATCGGCTTTACCAGGCCGATCGGAGCGATTTGCATGGGTGAGACGCGGTTTACAAACGCTCCATCGGGGAAATCCTCGGAGGGCCGGATTGATCCTCCCGGTCATGTGACTTAGCCAGAGGAACAATCCGGCCCGATCTGGGCGCGAGTCGTCTTCGACCCCTTCCATACAGCTCGTCGCGTGGTTTTCGCGCTGGCAGATCGACGCGATCGCGGGACTTCGGTGTCGATCGATCGAGCCTGGAACCGACCGATCGAGGCGCGGCACAAGAATATTTTCCGAGGGGGCCTTAAGTCTCCCAACTTACCGAGACGAACGTTTTTACCGAACTACCGATGGCAAAGCTGGTTCGGTGAGCAGTTGATCGCCTCGGATGCTTGACAGTCCCGTCGCCATGCAATAAAGTGTGCGGTCACTAGCGGAAAATTGATAAAGCTAGGCTGATCCGCGCTTGTTCCGCGACCCCCACTTGAGGTGGCGGACCCCGTCGTGTTGTCGCCGTTCTCCTTTCAGGTACCCCTTGCCATGGACAGTCCGATTCAGG
>JAJYCH010000812.1 GCA_021778575.1 Planctomycetota bacterium | reverse complement strand
GATGGAGAAGGTCGGCGACCTCCTCGACGAGTCGATCTCCACCACCGGCTACATCATCCACGCCACGGAGGAGTCGTCGCTCATCGACCTGAGCCAGATCGACTTCGACGCCCTCAAGGCCCACTTCGAGAGCGGGCGGAAGCACACCGAGGCCGAGAAGTTGAAGGGGGCGGTCGGCAAGAAACTCTCACGAATGGTCGAGATGAACAAGACCAGGCTCGACCTCCTGGACAAGTTCAAGAAGTTGATCGAGGAATACAACAAGGGGCTCGACGTGAACGGCTTCTTCGAGAAGTTGCTCACGTTCGTCCAGGAATTGAACCAGGAAGACCAGCGGGGGCTCGCCGAGAAACTGACCGAGGAGGAACTCTCCCTCTTCGACATCCTCACCCGACCCGAACTCGATCTCTCCACGGAGGAACGGGCCGAGGTGAAGAAGGTCGCCCGCAAATTGCTCCAGACGCTCAAGGAAGCCAAGCTCGTCCTCGATTGGCGGAAGAAACTGCGGACAAGAGCCGACGTGTTCGCCACGGTCAAGACCGTCCTCGACGACCTCCCGCGCAAATACACGACCGAGTTATACCAGGCGAAGTGTGACACGATCTATCGGCACGTTTACGACAGTTACCAGGGCGAGGGTCAGAGCGTTTTTCACCGGCTTTGATCAGAATTCGACTGAAGTCCTTCTGGAAAAGTGAGAAACCGAGAAATTCTCACTTTCTCGGTTCAGAGATCATGGACGCATTCGACAGTCGAGTCTTCGCCTGGTTGAAGGTCATGGGTTCGATCTCGCACCCCTGGTAGCGCATTCCGCAACGGAGAGCGGCCAATGCGCTGGTCGCAGATCCCATGCACGGATCGACGACCAGGCTTCCGGCAGGCAAATGAAGGGAGACCAGGGTTTTCTCGGCCTCTTGAAGCCCTTGTTGCCATTCGTGGTGTTCCTTCTCCGCTCCATCGCCCTGGAGCACGTCCCAGATCGTCTCTGGGAACCGACTTGTTCCTTTCCCAAACACCAGGATCGGTTTCCAGCAATCAACTGCCCGCTTACTGTAGATCCGGTTTTGCCGCTCTTTATGGATCAAGGCCAGGCACCAAACATAGGATAAGTGATTGGATAGGGCAGCGATGACCTGTCCGAGGTATGCTTTACCGGTATAGGAAACGAGGAGCGAGCCCGGTTTG
Organism: Planctomycetota bacterium; assembly: GCA_021778575.1. Classification (GTDB taxonomy): domain Bacteria; phylum Planctomycetota; class Planctomycetia; order Isosphaerales; family Isosphaeraceae; genus Tundrisphaera. Next base: position 1,579 of record JAJYCH010000812.1, on the reverse strand, counting down.
AGGACTCGATTGGCGAACGCTCCCAAGTCGTCCCAGAGCGGCAGGAACTCGCCGGAATATGGGGGGTCGGTGAAGATCAGATCGGCGGATTCGTCCTTGATCCATTTGTCGGATTGGCGAAAATCGCAGTTATACAGTTGAATCTGACGTGGGAGCGTTTTCCCAACGATCTTCGAGTCGGCCCTCTCCCTCCTCTTCTGATTGACCAGAGTCGATGCCTCCCTCGGGCTCAGGTGCTTACCCTCCGGAGCGTCTTCACCAAGTTCGAGAAGGAAATCCTGCGCCTTCCTGGTCGAGGCCGGTGTGTGCGCGAAGATGCTCGCCGGACGGTAACTTTTCCCGTCCCTGCCCTCTCGGGGTTCCAGGTGGGGAATCTCACCACCTGCGCTCATCTGGTCTCTCACGGCCCGGACTGTGTTCTTGTCCACACCAATCAATTCGGCGATGAGCCGATTGGAGAGGCGAGGGTTCCGTTTCAATTCTTCGACGATGATGTCCCGCTTGGCCTGGCGACTCAGTTGCCGCCGTAAACAGTTCGCCTTGATGGCGTGATGACGCTTGGCCTCCTCGGAGAGCCCGCTGATGACTCGACGGGGGTAATTCTTGATGCCGAGTTCGAGGCAGGCCCGCTGACGCTGATGGCCGTCGAGGGTCTCTCCCTGTTCGGTGATCTCGACGGCGACCTGGACACCACGCTCGGCGATGTCCGCTTTCAGGGCCTCGAAATCTTCCGGGGAAAGATCGGGAAAGAACTGGTAGGGGAATGCGGTCGAAGATGATGGCTTCATCGGATGGTCGCCAGGATCGGATTCGAGGTTTGCTCGAATATACGACGGCGGGACTTCGTTGGCCAGACCCTAACGATGCAGGTCGTTCGTCATGCCGAGCCCGGTAAATCGTCGGATCGGGAAACTTCCAGCCTCCCGAATAAACTTCTCGAACCGAGGAGTAGATATACCGGGCCGGTACGTTGCAACGGAGATTGATGATGAATGAGGTGATGACGTGCAAAGGATATCGTAAGCATGCCACTGGGATCGGATATCCGAGCCAGAAACTTCGGGAGATCGCCATTCATGAAGCCGGGCATGCCGTCCTGGCCTGGGTCACCGGACGCCGAATCGTGCGGCTCTCGATGGTTTCCGACGAACAGGACTTAAATGTCCATCCTGTATACGGGGTAGAGGCTGGCAGCCTGATGGTTGGCCCCCTCCCGCCTGGCATCGACCTCCGAAAAGAAAGGATTCTCGCCGAGAGGGAAGCGATGATCGCTCTGGCAGGCGAACTCGCCGCGATCCGGTTCCGTGGGAGTGACACGAAGAAAGAACTCAGCCGGAGCGATCTCGAAGGACTGACCTACATTGCCGCGCATTCCGGGGAATCGGAGGAACGGCTGAGTTCCTGTCTCGACCGACTTGCTGCACTGACGGCCCTCTATCTCGAAGTGTACTGGCGACACGTCGAAGTCTTGGCTGAAGCGCTGATGAACAGCCGGGAACTGACGGGTCAGGAGGTGACTGACGTTCTGCGAGGCGTCGAGAAGCGCGGCTCTTGACCAGGTTTCTATTGGTGCTAGGAA
>JAJYCH010000046.1:10038-13328 GCA_021778575.1 Planctomycetota bacterium | reverse complement strand
CTGGCCGATCTCCGCAATCTCGAAGCGTACCGGGCTTTCGAGAAGGCAATCGACCACTACGAGGCTCGGGTCGGTATCGAGCCCGAACTGATCGCGCATGACTTCGATCCCAACGACGTGGCGGCCTTGCACGCCCAGCGCCGGGGAATCGAGGCTGTACCCATCCAGCATCACCATGCCCACGTCGCCAGTTGCATGGCCGAAAATGGCCTGGACGAGACGGTGATCGGCGTCGTGCTCGACGGTAACGCTCTGGGCGGCGATGGGTCACTCTGGGGCGGTGAGTTCCTGATCGCCAACTACGACGGGTACCGCCGGGCCGGTCAGTTCCGGACCGTCCCGATGCCTGGCGGGAATGCCGCGATTCTCGAGCCCTGGCGGATGGCCCTGGCCCATCTCGACGACGCTCGCGAGGATCTGGACCTGATCGGCGACCGGGTCAAACGCTTTGAACGGCTCCGGATCGAGGCGATCCTCCGTCGTCGGATCGACGCGCCTGGTACTTCGAGCGTCGCTCGCCTGTTCGATGCCGTGGCCGTCCTGGCCGGCCTCCAGCGTGACGTCCGCCACGACGGGCAGATCGCCAACGAGCTGGAATGGCTCTCGTCCGAGATCGAGCCCGACCACGCCTATCCGTTCGGCCTGACAACCGCCGAGGACCGCCCCCGGTTCATCATCGACACCCGTCCCATGATCGCCGCGATCGCCAACGACGTCCGTAACGGAGTCGAACCGGCCCGGATCGGCCGACGGTTCCACTCGACGCTGGTCGAGGCGATCGCCGGTGTCTGCCTGCTGATCCGATCGAGAGACGGCCTGAACGTCGTTGCCCTCAGTGGCAGCGTGTTCCTGAACAAGTTGCTGCTCGAACAGACAATCGCCCGACTGAACCGCGACGGGTTCGAGGTCCATCACCACCGCCAGGTCCCGACCCACGACGGCGGGCTGAGCCTGGGTCAGCTTGCCATCGCCGCCGCCTGGTCGGCCCGGCAAAAAGAACGGGCCTACCGTCCGGAATCCGAAGTCATCGCCTGAGCCGTCGCGACCGCCGGAATCCTCGAAGGTTCGGGTCAGGCTCCCAGGAGCCAGAGCAGGTGCGGGAGCCCACGGGTGAACGGCGGGTCGAGCCGTCCCGATTCGAGCGCCGCGGTCACTCGATCGGCGGGGTCCATCTCGGCCGAGACGACCACTCGTGGCAGGGCGCAGGTGTTGTGCGACGACACGTTCACCCGGACCCTTGAAGATTCGGGATCGGGCCGGGTCAGATGATAGGTATCGGGGCCGTGGTCGCCCCGGGCGGCCAGCTTCACGCCGATGATCCGGGCGACGCCGGCATCCTCGTTCGAGACCGTCTTGATGACGATGGCGATGGTGCCCGTCGCCGAGCGGAACGAGGCTTCGAGCCGGCCAGGAGCGGCCTCCTTGCGCTCGACCGGCTCCCAACCAAGCTGGCCGGCGATCCAGGCGATCAGCCAGGCGGCGACCCGAGGGATTCTCGGTTCGCCGGGGACCTCGGCGGTGATCTCGACCGAGGCAAGCTTCGCCAGCGTGACCAGCGGGTCGGGACCATCGAAGAACTGCGCGACAAGCTCGCGCCAGCGGGTGATCCCGAACCACGAGGTGTCGCGAGCGAACGGGTTGAGCGACGGGTCGAGTCCGAAGCGGACGGCCTGAGGGTCGGCCGAGGGGTCGGGAAGGTCGAGGATCAGCCGCGACGATTCGCGGGCCAGGTCGACAAAGACCGACGAGTTGGTCCGGGGGTCCTCGGTCCACCAGAGCACGAACGGCAGGTTCGCTTCGAGAAGCGGACGAACCGCTCCGGGAAGCAAGTCGAACCCTTCGGAACCGCTCCGGAGAACGATCCGTTCGGAGCAGACCTGGGGCTTGTCGGGCGCGGGGAGATGGCAAAGCGCGGCGACCTCGGCCTGGATCGACCGGCCCGGCTCGTCGGTCCGCCGGAGAACAATCGCCCGGCACGGGTGGCGCTCGGCGACGGTGTCGAGCGTCGCCTCCAGGCATTCCGGGCAATCCGGGCCGGCCTCGACCACCAGATTCGCCAGGACAACCCGCGTGACGTTCGGGTTCTCCGGCTCGGGACCACCGGCCAGCTCGGCCGCGGGACCCCAGAGTCGAGTCAGCTCAGATTCGATCTGGCCGGTCTCGACCGGGATGCCTTGACCGCTCAGAAACGCGTCGGACGTGGCGTCGGCCATGGCTTGCGAACTCCTCGAATCGGATCGGCAACACGGTCGGGAATTTTCAATTCATCAGACAAACGTTCGCATGTTCTTTCATGTAGTCGAGTAAGATAGAGTCGATATTTTCGACCCGGTGTGGGCTCTGGGAGTCGACGTGCTGGTTGTACAGTTCATCGAAACCGGCGAAATAGTCGGGCTCCTGGGCGTCGGCCTGGGCGATCAGGTCGAGCCTCTGCGCGCGATCCACCGTCAGAATCGCGCCGGGGAACGGCGCCAGGACTTTTTCGAGGAGTTCGACCGAGACATGGGCGCCGACTTCACGAAGCGCCTGGAGCGTCTCGGCGGTGAAGTTGCCCGAGGTATCGCCCAGGAACTGGCGAAAGCCCCCCTTGGAGACTTCCCCCTCAAACACGCCGACCAGGAAGATCGTCGCCGCGGGCAACGTCAACCGTTCGAGCCGCGTCACTCCCGAAGCGTCGACGCCCACTAACCCCTCCAGATGTTGCCAGAGGACCTGCACCGGTTCATCCTCGGCCAGATATTCACCGATGGTCGCATGAGCTTCGGACAAGGGCGGATCTCCTCGGAGGAGGAAAGCGAGGGGGCCGAGATTTCAGGATTCTTGAGTCGTGGCAACCGGCAAGGCCGCGCCGGTGTCGGATTCGGGTTCCGCGCGAAGGGGAACCTCGGTCATCGGAACGATCCGTCGCGGCGGCAGAGTCACGTATTCGCGACCGCTGTTGCGTTCTCGTTCCTGGATATCGCGAAAAATCGCACCGAGATCGTAGTTAAACTGCTCGGCGTAAGCCTCTCGAATTTTTCTGATCTCGTCGACGATTTCATCGCTCATTGTCTTACCCTTTCATGAGTTCGATCGGAGTACAGATGATCGTCGGGATCAATCCCAACGAATGACAGACAGCATCGATTCGAGGCCGAAGGGTTGCGTTCGCGATGTGTGTACAGTTCCAGGTTAGCAGGAAATCCATCCCGGTGACCACGGCAATGCTGATATGGGTGGCATCGAGAGCGGCTCTCGGCGGCAACGGAACGCTCCGCCGAAGCTCCTCGGCCAGTCGCCTGGCATCCTGA
>JAJYCH010000046.1:0-10028 GCA_021778575.1 Planctomycetota bacterium | reverse complement strand
CCGGGATGCCTTTCAAGACGTCGAGACGTTCAGCCGCAGCGATCGGATCGCCCGCGGCCACTTCGATCAGCACGACCTCCGACACATAAAGCTCGAACGCGGTTCGGCGAGATTCCCACCACTCGCGGGTACTTTGCTGGTGCGCGGCGCGGATCAGGTCCCGGCTCGGCCAGGCCGTCAGGTAGCTCGGGATCGTCGTTTCCAGATAAACCTTGGGTTTCATCCGACTCCATTCCGATCACGGCTTCTTCCGCTTGTAAACCACGTACAGAAATCCCGGGTCTTTCTTGGTGGTAAATTCGGTGGGCCGGGCGACCTTGGGACGAGAGAAGCAGATCTTCAGTGTGTCGCCGTCGAGCTCATAAATCCCCGGGACGGAATCGTCGGCGTAAGGGCCGCCGAGATCCCAGGTGTTGATCCGTTTGGGCGTCTTCGACGGGTCGAGGGTGATGATCCCCCGGCGGAAGAACTCACCATCGCGATAGAGCGTTGCCAGGTCATCCTCGTAGACCACGCTCGACCCCTTGAACGCCTCGGCGGGAATCGCGTCCCCCTCGCGCTCCATCGCCACGCATTCCCAGGTCCCTTGGAGCTTCTTGAGGTCATCCCTGGCCGCCTGCCGCGACGGCGCGGGGTCGTCGGCAATTGCCGGTCCCACCGGGTTCATGAGCGCGACAACGGACAGGAGAACCACGAGTGGCAGACCTCTGAGATCGGTTCGTCGATCGGTCATTAGTTCGCCTCATTCTGGACAAGCAGTTTCAGAGGAAAGTGACGTTCAAACTCAAGCGAAAATCAACCGCCCACGTGGCTCAGGAAGAGGTCGGCCCAATTCCTGAGCCGTCTCGATCCATTCGCGAATGACGACCTCCGCATTCGCGACCGCCTCTTGATAGGACGATCCGTCGGCCGCGCAGCCGGGAAGTTCGGGAACCTGAACGAGGAAGGCTTGATCCTCGGCGCTCCAGTAAACAATCAACTCATAGCGGATTTCATTCGCCGTGTTCGCAAGCTTGCTCATCAGCGTTGATCTCCCCTTGTCTCACAGCCGCCGCCACTCGGTCTCGGTTCCTTCGGTCAACTTGTCGGCGGCTTCGGGGCCCCAGGTTCCGGCGGCGTAGTCGAGGATCTTCGGGGCGTCTGGGGCATCCCAGGCCTTGAGGATCGGGTCGACAAACTTCCAGGCGGCCTCGACCGCGTCGGTCCGGGTATAGAGCGACGGATCGCCCAGAAGGACGTCGAGCAGCAGACGCTCATAAGCTTCGGGCGGCGGCGAGGCGAACGCGGTTCCGTAGCGGAAGTCCATCCGGACTTCCTGAAGCCGGCGTCTCGACCCCGGAATCTTTGCCTGGAAGGCCAGGCTCGCCCCTTCGTTGGGCTGAATCCGGAGGACCAGCAGGTTCGCGCCGGCGTTGGCTTCGTTGTCGACCTCGAAGAGGTTCGTCGGCGGCTTCTTGAACTGGATGGCGATCTCGGTGGCTCGCTTCGGTAGCCGCTTGCCGGTCCGGAGGAAGAACGGCACGCCCGCCCAGCGCCAGTTGTTCAGGGTCACGCGCAAGGCGACATACGTGTCCGTCGACGACTCGGCAGCGACCCCTTTTTCGTCGCGATAACCGGGAACTTCCTTCCCCTGGATCGACCCGGCCACGTACTGGCCCCGGACGACGTGATTTTCAACTTCCTCGGCGGTCCAGATCGGCAGGGCCTGAAGAACCTTCGCCCGCTCGTTCCGGACGGCGTCGGCGCCGAGGTCGACCGGCGGCTCCATCGCGACCAGGCAGAGAAGCTGCAACAGATGGTTCTGGATCATGTCGCGAAGCGCGCCCGAGGTATCGTAATAACCGCCTCGACCGCCGGCCATCCCCAGTTCCTCGGCCGCCGTGATCTGGACCGACTCGACGTAGCGACGATCCCAGAGCGGCTCGAACATCGAGTTGCCGAACCGCAACGCCAGGATGTTCTGGACCGTCTCCTTGCCCAGGTAATGGTCAATCCGGTAAACCTGATCCTCGCGGAGGACCCGAGAAACGTCGCGATTCAGCTCCAGGGCGCTGGCCAGGTCGTGGCCGAACGGCTTCTCGATGACCACGCGGCTCCAGGGGCCTTCGTCGTCCTTGTAGATCAGCCCGGCCTGGCCCAACTGCTCGACGATCACCGAGAAATATTCCGGCGAGACCGCCAGGTAAAAGAGCCGGTTGCCCCGGGTTCCGTGGGTCCCGTCGATCTTGTCGAGCTGTTCCTTGAGCTTCCGATAGCCGGACGGATCGTCGAAGTTGCTGGCGTTATAAAAGATTTTCGGAGCGAACTCGGTCCACGACTCCTCGAAGCCGCCGTCCTTGGGGTTGGCGAGCGACTTCTTCAGCTCGTCGCGAAACTGCTGGTCGGACCAGTCGCGGCGGGCGAAGCCGACGATGGCGCACTCGCCAGGCAGGTGCCCCGCCTGGTCGAGATGATAAAGCGCCGGGACGAGCTTGCGGTGCGTGAGGTCACCCGTCGCCCCGAACAGAACGATCGAGCAGGGTTCCGGAACCTTGGCTCGGGGGAGGGCCTGACGCAACGGGTTGGATTCGGCAATGGCCGACAGGTCGCTCATCCCCTTGGGCTCCGACGGGTCTCGATGATCGGCGTGAACGCCTCTGACAATCCCCCTCCGGCCAGATCCGGATGAGGGAATTCCGCAACAGAAGGGTATGTCCAACCGCCCGCCCGATCAAGGGACCACCGCAACCCCCATTCCATCGGTTTTCCGAAGCAACCGCTCCCATCAACCCCTCGCATCGTGTAACATTGCCGTCTGACAATTGTCGTCGAGAGTTTCTGAAGCCGGATTCCCCCCGGAAATGGATCAACACCTCATGACCGACCCAACCCCGCCCAGGCGCCGACGCCGACTGGCCTTGAGCCTCCGAACGTTGATGATTCTGGTCCTGATCATTGGTGGATTCCTGGGCTGGCAGGCCCGACGGGCGTCGATCCAGCGGCAGGCGGTCGCGAAGATCACGGCGGCCGGCGGTTCGGTGCTTTATGACTATCAGATCGCGGCGAGCCGGCAGACCGGGAAATTCACCCGGAATCCGCCGCGCTGGGTTCCCGGCTGGCTCCGGACCTCGATGGGCGAAGAGTCTTTTCAGGAAGTCTCCTGGGTCTTTTTTCAGAACAATAACCCGAAAGTCGAGCCGCCTCATGACCCGGCGATTTATGAAGCCGTGACGACGTTGGATACCGTCGAAGCTATCGACATGCTTCGATATCCGCTAGACGATCGCGACTTCGCCCGATTCATGGCCATGCCACGACTTCGGGCGCTGGGCCTGCTCGATGTGGAGGTCACCGACGCCGGGCTCGATTCCCTGGAGTTCGCGCCGGCGATCGAGGAACTGTCGATCCGCTCGAAGCAAGGGATTCTCACGGGTCGAGCCCTGGTCGCGATCGCCCGTCAGCCTCGGCTCAAGCGCCTCGAACTGCTCAAGATCAATCTTCCCAATCCCGACGACCTGGCCCCGCTCGCGAAATTGAGCCAACTCGAATCGCTTTATCTTTATCCCTCGCCGCCCGACGATCGCTGTCTACGGCATCTCAAAGACCTGAAGTCGCTGAAGCAACTCGACCTCCGCTCGACCCTCCTCACCGACGCGGGCGTCGAGACGCTGGCGAAGCTCGACAAGCTCGAAAGTGCGCTCTTCGACGGCTCGAAATTGACCGAGGCCGGACTCGCCCGGCTGGCGGCCATCCCAACACTCAAAGAGATGTACCTCGAACCACTGCCAAGCCTGACCGATGCCGGCCTCGCCTCGCTCGACAAGCTCAACTCGCTATCGACGCTTTGCCTGACGGCGTCGAACGTCACCGATGCCGGTCTCGCCCATTTGAAGGGGTTGAAGCTCCAGCGAATCACGGTCTCGGGCCTGGGCGTGACCGACCTTGGCTTCGAGCATCTGGTCACCGCCAACGAGATCCTGGAACTCGACCTCTCAGGCACCAGCGTCACCAGCACCGGCCTGAAAGCCCTCGAAAACCGGCCCGGCCCGCGCTGGCTGAGCCTCGACGGCACCAGGGTTGACGACGCCGGAGCGGCGACACTGGCCACGCTTTCCACCGCGTTCTTGAGCCTGGATGAAACCTCGATCACCGACGCAACCCTGGACGCTCTCCAGCAAAACAAGAGTCTTCGTTTCCTCGAAGTCCGTGGAACGAAAGTCACTCCGGAAGGTCTCGAAGCGTTCCGGAAGGCCAGGCCGGAAGTGATGGTCAAATCAGGACCGATCGAGCCGATACCAGACCGCTAATGCCTTTGGATATGTATACTTGTAAGATCAAGTATTTGTAGGGTGCGTCGAGGCGTCGAAGACGCACCGGCGAGCGATCCCAACTACCTTCCCTCGAATGGAGGCCCGAGCCATGAGCGAACCGATCACGAAACCCCGCCGACGCCGACTCGCCCTGAGCCTTCGAACCTTGATGATCCTGGTCCTGATCGTCGGTGGATTTCTGGGCTGGCAGGCCCGGCGGGCGAGTCTTCAGCGCCAGGCGGTCGCGGTGATCACGGCGGCGGGAGGGAGGGTCCAGTACGATTATGCCGTCGAGGCTCGGAAAAAATCCGGGAAATGGATCAACGACCCGCCCCATCCCTGGGCTCCCGACTGGCTCCGCCGGTCGGTTGGCCCGGAGTATTTTCAGGACGTTGCCTGGGTCTTCCTCAACAACAAAAACCCGGTTGAAGAGATCAAACATGATCCGAAGCTGTTCGAAACCGTCGCATTGCTCGACCGGGTCGAGATGCTCCAGACGATCCGCTATCCGCTCGATAATGCCGATTTCGCCCGGCTGATGGCGATGCCCCGGCTCAAGGAAGTTACCCTCTTGTTCGTTGACGTGACCGACGAGGGTCTGGCTTGTCTCGAATCCTCGCCGGCGATCGAGAGTCTGGTCTTGCGGGCGAAGCCCGACACGATCACGGTCCGAGGGCTCGAACGGATCGCCCGGCAGCCTCGAATCAATCGGCTCGAATTGACGCAGGTCGACCTGACCGATCCCGCCGACCTGGCTCCGCTGGCGAAGCTCACCAGGCTCGAAAATCTCATGCTCATGAATTCACCAACCGACGATGCTTGCCTGAATTATCTCGCCAACCTCACCGAACTGAATAAACTGGACCTCCGACGGACCCAGGTAACCGACGCGGGCGTGGATCGACTGGCAAAGCTTCCCAAGTTGCAAGTCGTGCTGATCGACGGCTCGAAGCTGACCGAGGTCGGACTCGCCAAACTGGACGCGATCGGGTCGCTGAAGGGGATCTATCTCGACCCGCTCCCCCAAATGACCGACCGAGGACTCGCCAGTCTGAGCAAGCTCCAGGGCTTCGACACGCTCTGTCTCACCGCGCCCAACGTCACCGACGCCGGACTCGCCCGCTTGAAGGGTTTGAATCTGTTGCGGATGACCATCTCCGGAGCGGGCGTGACCGATGCCGGAGTCAAAAATCTGGCCGCCAACAATCAGACTCAGGAACTCAACCTGTCGGGAACCAGCATCACCAGCGAAGGACTCCCGGCGCTCAGCGCCCAGACGAGGCTCCGGTGGCTGGGTCTCGACGGCACCACGATTGACGACGCCGGAGCGGCGATCCTCGCCACTCTGCCCGAGCTGAGGTTCCTCAGCCTCGACGAAACACCGCTCACCGATGCCGGGCTCAAATCGCTCCAGGGGGCGGTGAAACTGGAGTTCCTCCGGGTCCGAGGGACGCAGGTCACTCAGGAAGGGCTGGAAACTTTCCGGAAAGCCCGACCTGGCGTGACCATCAAATCTGGCCCAGCCGTGTCAATTCCCAGCCAAAAATGAACCAGTGAGGTCCTATGTGATGGAATCCCCGACACCGAAACGCCGACGCCGCTGGTTCTCGATCAGTTTGCGCGGCTTGATGTTATTGATCCTGGTGCTCGGTGGCCTGATGGGCTGGAAGGCCAGGCGGGCGAGCCTTCAGCGGCGAGCGGTCGCGAGGATCGAGCAACTGAAAGGGACTGTTGTCTATGACTGGCAATACACCGGATACATCTCGCTTACCAAGCCAGGGGCGAGCCCTTCCGGCCCCGTCTGTCTTCGAAAGATTCTGGGTGATGAATATTTCCAGGAAGTCACGCAAGTAGCTCTCCCCGCTCAGTTTAGCAAACCCAATGTTGCAGCGGACGACGATACCGACTTCTTCGAGAAACAGGCGAAGATCGATCTCGCGTATCAGCAACTGGTCGTCCAGCCGATCGAGGAAGATCAGTTGGCCTGCCTCGATCATCTGGACCGGCTCGAATCACTCGTCCTTTCGACCAGATTCCCACTCAAGGCCGAAGGCCTGGCCCGGTTGGAGCGGCTCGATCGACTCAAGGTCTTGAGCCTCTCTCGGAACCTCGACGCCGACGGCCTCAAATGGCTGGAGCGGCTCACGAACCTCGAAAATCTCAACGTGCAATTTGAGGAATCCGGGAATACCGATCTGACATTCCTCGACAAGATGCCCCGGCTCAAGTCACTCACGATCGGCAGCGATTCCGTGACTGATGCTCATATGAAAAAGATCGGACAGCTTCGCGATCTTGAGTCCTTGTCCCTCAGCGGTCAGGAGCTGACTGACGAGGGGCTGTCGCAACTTCAATCCTCGGTCCAACTGAAAACCTTATCGATCATCCTGCCAACAAGCCTGACCGGTCGAGGACTCGTCAGCCTGGATCGACTGACGAACCTGGTAATGCTTCAACTGCCCGGACTTCCAATGAACAAGGAGGGAACAAGGAGGGATTGGACCATCTTCGTAAACTGCCAAATCTGATCTCAGTGTCATTCTCGAAAGGGGATCTGAGCGACGCCGACATCGCCCAGTTTCAGGCCGAGAGGCCCGGTGTTAATGTGAACATCAGCCCGAATTTTCCCATTCGCCGCCGACGAAAACGGTGAAGATTCGACCCCGATCCTCTGATCACTCGACCCTCGAAGAGAACCCCCATGACCGAACCCACCCCGCCGAAACGCCGACGCCGCTGGTTCTCGATCAGTTTAATCTCGTTCCCACGCGGTGCGTGGGAACGAGTAGGGTTCTGCCGAAAAGTTCCAGAATCGAGAGCTATACCCGATCTCAGCCCTAGTCTGCCTCACCCCTCACGCCGCCGACCCGCGAAGTTGACTCCGTTGCCTTGCCCGGCGTGGAAGAAGTTCTGTTGCGTGGATAGGTCGATGATATCGACCAGTCCCGCTTCCTCGAACCAGCCTCGGACCTCTTCCGGCGTGTGGCGTGAGAGATAGCGTGGGGCGTACCAGTCGAGGGTGTCGCAGACGCGAACTTCGGGGTCGGGGTGCATCGAGACGCCGATCGTCAGGAGGTTCAGCGCGACACCGGCCTTGCTCACCAGCCGGTTCGGACTGGCCATCAGCCGACGCTTCAAGCCTCCCACCGGAGCCATCAGGCGGCTGAACGGGACCAGGACGCCCAGCGGGAGCCGCCGGGAGATCGCTCGGTGAATGTTGATGATCGTCTCCAGCCGGGGCTTCTCGCGCGGGTAAACCCAGATCGCGATCCGACCGCCGGGCCGGAGCAGCTTCGCCAGGCCGAGGAACGCTCGACGAGGGTCGGGCGTGTGGTCGAGAACTCCGAGCGAGTAAATCTGGTCGAACGACCCATCGGCAAACGGCAGACGCAACAGGTCGCCCTGGACGACCGAGACTCCGGGATACTCGCGGGTCTGGTCGCGAGCCGCCTCGACGGCGCGGCTGAGGTCCATCCCGACGGCGACCGCTCCCGCTTCAGCCACCACCCGCAAGTAACGGCCCATCCCACAACCGGCGTCGAGCACGGTCTGGCCCGCCAGGTCGATCGGGTCGAGACCGGTCCGGTTTTGGAAGGTCGCGCGGTCTTCCTCGGGCCGGACGATCCGGAAAGTGTTCCACTGGAAGCTATAGGCGGATTGCGTCCGCGACTGAACGGGAATTTTTGAAGGGCTCGCCGCGCTCAACGATGGGTCTCCAGCGAAAGTTGCCCGCCGCTCGATCCCCGAGAGGTTTCGCCGGCGTGACATCCCCTCAATCTTCCCCGAATCGATCCGCCGCGTCGAGCGATTGCACCCAGAGTGGGAGTCTGCCCGGATTTTCCGGGGGTGCCCCGCCGAGCCCACCCTACGCCTTACCGCCAGGAGAACGCAGAGCCGGAAATGGGTTCGTCTTACCATCGCCTGACCAAACTAAAGTACATACCATAATCCTCGTTTCGAGGGGCGACCAGCGGGATCTCGACCCCGTAAAGGAACCAGGTATTCTTGGCGATGAGGAACCGGATGCCCGGCAGGATCGTCATGAAATCGACCGCCGGGCCGCTGTGATCCATGGCCGCCGAATTATTGGCCGCGACCCAGACCGAGAGTTGCTTGAAGTACCGCGCATCGTCGAGCGTCAGGAACCGGCCGATCGTCAAGTTTGTGTCAAACGTCGTATGCAATCCCGTCGCCGTCAGTGGAACCGTCGGGCCTGCACCACCACGGACCACCCAGCGGTTCGGTAAGCCTTGCCAGAACTGAAGCTGCGGCCCGAGTGACGTACCGCCATCGCCTGCGGCACGAGATCCAGGCGGAGCCCGAATCGCGAGCACCGACATGATCGATGTGTTCCTGGTCTCGCTGAGCATCACCTGCGGCGTGATCGTGAAGTCACCGAAGGTCGATTGATAGGAGGTTCTCGAATTCAAACTCGCCCGGCTCCCGCCCGAAGCCGACGAATGAGCGACGGCGCGATCGTCAACGAACGGGATCGAGATGTTCAGTTCGAGCCGTCGGCTCAATGGTGCGAAAATCGTAAAAGTGCCAATATTGCGATTCCCTGCGGAAGTCGCCTGATCCCGGAAATTGTAGTTGAGTACCGACTGACGGTAGAAGACGCCATTGGCCGCGTTGATCCACTCCTGTCGAAGCGCGCCGGAGTCGCTCGGCGGAGAGAACACGAACGGCTGGTTCCATCCCTCCGTGAAGAGGGTGGCAAACGACAGGGGCGTCCAATCCGAAGTCGATGCTTCGCCGAACAACGACTCCAGCGCCGTATCGAGCGCTCCCCCCCTGAAAATCCTGGACGCCGCCAGGTTCGAGGCAACCGGACTGGACGGCGGGGCCACTGACCCAGTCGGCGGTTCCTCACTTTGGGCTCGAACCCTCACGGCGGAAGGAGGCGTTTGGGTCGCCTCGCTCGCCGGTGTCAGCTTCGGCCGGTCGACAATGGAGCAACCTCCGGACATCGCAATGACGAACACCGCGAAGACCGCGAACAGCCTGAAACGCGCCCGCCGAATTTGCGGATGACCCGATCGCCAGCGCTCCATGATCACTTCCCTTCGAAAAAGAAATACTCCTACCTGGAGGTACTTGAACCTCTAGGTAGGAGTTATCAGCCCCACGCTTTTGGGGGCGGTTCTATGGTAGGCGAACTCCATCGCCCTGGAATCGGCAAAGATCATGAGCCGAGACCATCTCTATCATCGGCCTGTCGATTGGCCGAATTTAACGATTTTGTCGACTAAAGGATTCCAAACAGGGATGGATTCCAACGAAGGACTCCAACCGGGACCGTTCCAATTCCCGCCGAGGCGGTTGGGGATGCCTGGACAGAACGACTTGGCCAGGCCGAATCCGTCGGAAAGTGTGTTAACCCGCCGCCCCAATCGCGAAATATGACGTTGGTGCCGTTGTCGTTCACCAACTCTGTTTCGAGGCTTGATCATGATCGTTTCCCCCGCGCGAATTGAGGCGAATCGGCGAAATTCTCAGCTTTCCACCGGTCCTCGGACCGTCGAAGGAAAGGCGAACTCACGCGCGAATTCGTTGAAGCATGGGCTTTGTTCGTCGGTCGTCGTGGCCGAGGATCTGGCCTTGATCCGTCAGCGTAGCAGCGAGTTTTTTGAGACCTATAAACCGCAAAATGAAGTTCATGTCTGGATGATCGATCAGGCGGCGCTGAACTCGATCAAGATCGATCGCTCGCAGCGGATCGAGCGGCGGGTTCGCGAT
>JAJYCH010000045.1 GCA_021778575.1 Planctomycetota bacterium | reverse complement strand
GACCGACGTAGAACCGGACCGTGATGATCGCCTGGTTCTCCCGCGCCATGCTGTAGACGTATTCGACCCCGTCAATCTGATAGAGCAACTTCTCCAGCGGCGTGGCCACGAGTTGTTCAACCTGTTCGGCCGAGTAGCCCGGCGCGTTGACCATGACGTCCGCGAGCGGGACGACGATCTGCGGGTCTTCCTCGCGAGGGGTGATCAGCAGAGCCGCCAGGCCGATCAATACCGAAACGACGATCAAGATAATCGAGAAGTTATTATCAAGGAAGATGCGCACGATCCCGTTGAGGAGGTCGTGATGCTTGGTTTCAACGGCGGTCTGGTCTGTGACTTGCGGGTTCATTGACCGCCCTTCCCTGTCTTGATTCCGACTTCACGGGGCAAGACGACCTTCTCGCCTTCGCTCAAGCCCGATAGCACCTCACGGCCCTCGTCGAGTGTCCGACCGAGCTGAACCGATCTGCGGCTCACGGTGTCCCCCTCGATGACGTCGACCTCGTCGAGTTGTCCAACCTTTCGGATCGCCCCCTCCGGAACCACCAGGACATCTTCATCCTCCAGCGGGATGAAAATCCGGCCGAACATGCCGCTGTAAATGTTGGGTGGGCAAGGTCCCGTAACCTTCACCTGGAACGACCGACTCTCCGCCTGGGCCTCGGGGACGATCTCGCTGATCGTGGCGTTGCATTCATATCCGAGTGTATCGATCCTCGCCGCGATCTCCTGGCCGACCTTGAGTCGCATGGCCAGGGATTCCCTCACCGTGGCAATCAATTGCATGCGACTGGGGTCGTACATCGTGACCAGGGCCTGACCCTGGCTGACGGTGTCGCCGGCATTGATCTTCTTGTCGATGACCCGACCCGAGATCGGTGCCCGAACCGTGGCGTAGTCCTCCAGGATTCTGGCCTCCTCGACCATCCGTCTCGCACGTTCGAGTTCCGCCTTGGCCATCTTGAACGAGGTATTGGCCTGATCCAGTTCACCCTGGGTCGCCGATCCTCGGATTCGGAGGCGGTCGATCCGGCCCTGGTCGAGTTCCGCCTGATCGTATTTCGACCGGGCTGCCCGTTCCGAGGCCAGAACTTGCTCGATCCTGGACTTGAGGTCCGCATTCTCCAGCACCACGAGGACGTCGCCTTGCTTGCCATCCTGCCCGGCCTTGACCCGAACCTCTTCGACCCTGGCCAATAATTTCGAAGCGACGACAGCCTCGTAAACCGCACGAATCGTCCCGACCGCGGATTCCTGGCGTGGCTGGCGGATGAGTTTCACAACCCCTTGAACCAGTGAAGTGGTTCTGGGCGTGGCTAGCTGAGGTTCCTTCGCCGATCCGACTTTGACCTTGGACTCGAATGCGCCCGACAGCAGCATCATGAGGGCACCGATTCCCACCGCGAAAAGCGTGATGAGTGCAAGGGTGAAACAGATCCGGATCAACCGACGGACGAGACTGGGTTTGCTGACCGTTGCCGAGGACATGGATCACCCGCTTCCGCAATTCGGATACTTGAGCTCAATGGAACTCGGCCAATCGAGAACGCTTTTGTCATCTCGAAAGGTCGCATGAGATTCGCGACTCCAGAATTACTGTATTCCAAATCAGTTGTTTAGTCAAGATTGCTTCGCCACATTGTCGGTTTGGCTCATGGCAGATCGAGACTGGGCCGCCCCCGAAGTCAAGAACTGGGTCGTAAACCTGGGTCCGGAGGCGAGAGGATACGACGCTGCCAGCGTGTATTCCAGCCTCTGCGATTCGGGCGCGACCGATCATTCGAGGTCGTCGGACCTAATTTGGCACGTAGCGGATGGGACTTTCTCGTGCCCACGCTCACTCGCCATGCATTGATTCAGATTTTGATCGATCGTCAGAGATCGACGACATCTGTTGCGACGCAACCGCAAGATTCTCTGAGGTTTGCAGCCCTGAAAGGGCGACGAGTCAGTAGCCCAGAGTGAAACCCTGGGCTTCCTGGAGACGCACCGCTTCGGCCGCGGCGGATTGTCCACGCGTCGTGGGCGGATCAGGACCTTCGGGACGTCGAACGATCATCCTAGGAGATCGTGGACATTCTTCAATTTGGTGATGATGTCGATTTCCTGTGGGCAGGTCGGCAGGCAGTCGCCACAGCCGACGCAGGAAGTGGCGTTTCGTGTCAAGGTGGAGTATTCGCTCCGGGCTCGGTGCAACTCGTGATAGTCATGAGCATACCGATCGTACCGGAAGATGTCCGAAATCGCGATGTGTTCGGGGCAACTGTTGACGCACTCGGCGCACAACAGGCAGGTCAGTTCCTTGTTGTAGTCGGCCAAGAGGGCGAGCATCGCGTGGTCTTGGGGGTTCATGGCCAGGCTGGCGGCCGCGCCCACATTTTCATTGAATTGATCGAAATTCTTGATCGCGATCACTGCTGCGGTGAGGTTCTGGTTAGACTTCAACCACTTGACCATCGCCGCGGCGGGGCTGCTGCCCTGGTATTTCGGGTCCGCCAGAAGCTTCTGAAACTTCGCGTCGTTCGCGGCGCGACCCACGCCGCCCATCGACTTCATGGCGATGGTCCCGATATCTTTCTTCTTCGCCAGGTCGATCCATTCTCCGATTTCCTTGCGGTCGCCGTAAGTGTAGAAGAACTGGGTCGCCTCGTAAGGCCGATTGTCCGCCAGGTAGGTCAGGATCTCCCAGGCCATGTCGCCACCGATCGCGTTGTAGTGGTGCTGTGAAATGGCCAGGTGTTTGACCAGCCCCTCCTTCTTGAGCCGTTCGAACGCCCGGACCATCCCCGTGTTCTGCTTGGCATCCTCCACGGAGTGATAGCCGAAATGAAATTTGAAGACGTCGTAGTATCCAACGCCCGAATCCTTCACGCGACGCTTGACGAACTGGTAATGCTCCTCTTCGTCGATCCGGCCGCGCGAATGGTCGCCGCCCACGCGGTCCACCACGCACTCGAGATAATAGGATTCCCTCGGCAGATTCTTGATGGCCGGCGGAAACGAATTGGCGGTCCAGGCATGGGCCTTGTGCCAGTAATTGACGCCGGCGTTCACCGCCCTGGGAATCAGCTCTTTCGTCCAGTCGGACGCGCCCACGAGCCAGCCAATCTCGAGACCGGTGCGGCCGTATCGCCGCGTAGGCAGTTTGTCAGGAGCGGCCTTTTCATCTGCCACCGCAGGCAGGTTGGCGATGCTAGCCGCAGCCACGCCCGTGGCCCCGATCCGCATCATGTCCCGGCGAGAAAAATCCTGCGCGTCATGATTCATGGCCGAAATCCCCTGCTTCTGCCCTTCGGAATGTAAAGCAGCCCGGTTCCCGCAGTAAATTCAGTCTACAGAACAACCGGAGCAGGTCAACAACCGAATCCTCCCGCAAGCCGGAGGGTGTATTCTGTGAATGGGTAGACAAATCAAAACATGATTTTTTTGTGATAAATTTCGCGCCCGCGTATCTCGATGTTCTGCTCCTTTCCGCAGGTGGCGACCGCCCATTGGTTCCGCTTGAGACGTTGGACGTTGCTCCAACCGCGACCACCTCAAGGGCCATCGATCGGTCGCGCCCGGTCCTCGCTTTTCGTGGCACGAACTGCCGTCGGAGCTTCACCGGCTTCAACAAGACGGTCCTCCAGGGGACCAAGCGGCGACCGATCGAACAGGTTCTGATCCTCCGAGCCATCGCTCAAGGGGAACTTCACCGCCCAGCTTACTCGCGACTCGACGAGCGCCAGCTCCGGGTTCTCGACTGCTGACCAGGAGCAGCCGGATCATCATGCCTGGCGATTCCAGATCTGCTTCGTCGGCTGCATGATCCATTTCCAACGATATCGGAGCGAAACGGTCTCGGAGGATGGTTTGCATGGGGCGATCGCGCGGCAGCGTATCGTGCCAATTCCCGCCTCTTGAGTCTCGATCGTCGCCGGCCGTTCGGCTTCGAAGATCAAACGACTTGCCGGAATGTTCCAGGTGATCATGGCTCCCTGGGTCGAGTCGAGAATCCCGGAAGAGGACTCGATCAAATACGTGGCGTCCAGCGATGCGATGGGATCAATCGAATGGTCGGTAACCGCGACCTCGATGACGACCTCCTCACTTCTCTCCTCCACCGAGAACGAGGCGGTGAAGTGTTGCGAGCCACCTTGACCGTCGAGGATTGCCCGACCGATCCCGGCTTCATCAACTCGCGCTTTCAGGTGCTCGTAAATCGGACCGGAACAATGCGCGGTCTCGTCCACTGTGGAAGCCATCTCGACCGACCAGATCCTGGGGATCGATTCGCAGCCTCCTGCGGAGATCATTTCATGCTTCCAGCGATCTCCGCTCCACGAGAATTGGAGTGTGACGCAGGGAGTGATGATCGCGGTGACCTCGCTGGATGTCTCGGTCGTGACCATGGGGTCGATCCTCGGATCAGTGACGAGCGTTGGACAACCCATCGCTCTTGGTCGGATAGGAAATCCTCCGGTGACTTCAGCAATCGGTTTCCGATTCTCGGAGCTTGTCGTGAAACAATCCTATGCAAATCTCGAAGCAATCTCATAAAATCGCTGGTCGAAAGATGGGTTCGTTGCGACCAAATGGTGCGAAATCGAGCGGACAGTCATGCCTGGTCGTCCTCCCGAAAGTGTGCCTGATTCCGATCAATTCGTTCGGCCAGGTCTGGGTCCTGGACCCCCTTTTCCTTCCAGACCGCCAGCGTGACAACGAAAAAGGATGATCGGGACATTCGAAAAACCCGATCTTGATCAGGCCGGGGAATCCGCAAAATCGGATGTCGTGGTGGTCGGAAATCTCGGCGTAGTCAAAAAGATCGGGATCATTACGAATTCCTCGCCGATCGAGCAATTTCCCGGCGTCTCTCGCCCAGGGATGATCGCTGGGTAGGTTCACACCTTCTCTCCTCGTTTTGGGGTGTTTTCGTGAACAGAGGAAGGTTGCGGGTCCAGCTCTCGCTCGAACCGTTCGAGCCGCGATACGCATTGAGCTCCATCCTGCCTGCCGACACCATTGGATTGTCGCGGGGCGCGGTTTCCGCGACGGGGATTACGGGCTCGGCGACCGTCAATATTGCGCCGTCGTATGTTGCCCAGGGACGATCGGGCACCGTGATCGGGTTGGCCGTCACTCCGTCGGCGGGAAGTTCATTGGCGATCGCGGGGATCTCTGCCTATGGGCCGTCCGGCGCGAAATTACCCGTTTATTCGACGCCGGACTCGGGAACCAGGTCTGATGGGTCCACGATGACCTTCGTTCTGGATGATACTCCTGGACCAGTGACGATCAAGGTCTCTGGTCGCGACGGGACGTCGGGATCATTTCAGGTGAGGGTTTTTCTTCCCGGCGACGTCAACGGCTCGGGTCATGTTGACCTGGCGGACCTTGAGACTCTCGCGCACTCCTACCTCTCCAAGGTCGGCACTGCCAACTACAATCCGGCGGCTGATTTCGTCCAGTCGGGAGTGATCAGTCAAGAAGATGTCAAGCTACTGGAGCGAAACCTCTCCGACCCGATGCCGAACGTCCCGCTCTCGCTCCACCTCCAGCTTGCTCCCGGCGAGGCGATCCCTCATCCTCGGACTTATAATTCGGGGGCGATCACTTTGAAGAAAGTTGTCACGGTCCTGGGCCGGACCCTTCCGAATTCGGCGGTGTTTGTCGATGGCCCGCTGGGCTATTACAAGTTCAACGGCCCGCTGCTGGTCGCGAATGCCCAGGGGAAGTTTTCCTATACGCTGAACCTGGTCAACTCTCCGGACCTCCCGTCAACCTTGTTCGATCCGTCCCTGAGTTTCCGGGTTATCGCCCCCGATGGCCGGGAACTCGTCAGGAATTATCCGATTTTGAGAATCAACTGAACGGGAACGCGATGGCGACGGATCGTCCTTTCATGGGTTCGCCGCCTCCGGGGCTGGATTCCCCGTGAGTTATCCTCGGAGGAGGAACAGATGCGAGCAAACCGTTTCCTTATCATTCGGTGGGCCGGGCTGGTCACCGCGCTTCTCCTGCCTTTCGCCGCATCGGGATCGGCCCCTGGGGACAAACAACCCGAGTTGCCGGCGGCTTCGACTCCTTCGGCGACACCGGCCACTCCGGGAGCGAGCCCAGCCGTCGTTCCGACCGGGCCGGTCCCCGATCCGTCGTCCCTGCTCAAGGGTGACGTCCAACCGATCGACCTGGGAACCGCCTTGAGGCTGGCCGGTGTTCAGAATCCGGACCTGCTCGTGGCCCGTCAACTGGTTGTCGAGTCGGTCGCGGTCCGGCAGCTCGCCGCCGCCCAGTTCCTTCCGACCCTCAACGGCGGGGCGAGCTACGACACGCACACCGGGAATTTGCAGCAGTCGAGCGGGAATATCCTGTCGGTCAATCGGAGTTCGGTTTACGTCGGCGCGGGGGCGTTCACCGCCGCCGCCGGACCGGTGACGATCCCGGGGGTCGTCTTGCAAGGTAACGTGGCGGACGGAGTCTTCGGCTATCTGACAAGTCGGCAGGTTGTCCGCCAGCGCGAATTCGGCAAGATCGCAGTCAATAACCAGGTTCTTCTCCGGGTCGCCACCGACTATTGCGAACTGATCCGTGCCGAGGGGCGCCGGGCCATCGCCGAGCAGATCAGGGTCGAGGCGGCCGAGGTCGCTCGAATCACGGCGCTTTATGCCAAGATCGGCCAGGGGCGTCAGGCGGATGCCGACCGGGCAGGCACGGAACTGGCCCGAAGGAGGGCCGATCTTCGCCAGGCCGAGGGGGAAATCCTCGTTGCCTCGTCGCGACTCTGTCGGACGCTCAACCTCGATCCCTCGATCCGCCTGCACCCGACGGACGCCTATGCCGTGCCGATGTCGATCGTCCCCGACCCGGTCCCGCTCTGCGAGTTGATCGCCCTGGCAATGCTCCGACGCCCCGAACTGGGCGAGCGGAGGGCGGCGATCCGGGAGGCGTTCCTCGCGCTGCAAGGGGCCAAGGCGCTGCCGTTCTCGCCGACGATCCTGATCGGCCTTAGCGGCGGCGGTTTCGGCGGGGGGAGTAATCTGGTCCAGCCAAACTTCGGAAATTTGGGAGACCGGAGCGACATTGACGCCTATGCCTACTGGTCGGCGAGGAACCTGGGCTTTGGCAACGCCGCGCTGATCCGGATCGCTCGGGCTCGGGTCTCGGTCTCCAAATTTCGCGAACTCGGGGTCCTCGACCAGGTTCGGGACGAGGTCGCCGAGGCTTATGCACGGACCCATGCCCGGTTCGCCCAGATCGGCGACGACGAACTGGCCGTCCGCTCGGCGACCCAGGGATTCGCGCTCGACCTGGAGCGAATCAAGCAAGGTGTTCCGGGCGAGGGACGGAACCCCAGGCCGATCGAGGTCCTGGATAGCCTGAACCTGCTCCGCGAATCGAAACTCGACTATCTCAACGCGATCGTCGATTACAACCAGGCCCATTTTCAGATGTATGTCGCCCTGGGGCAACCTCCGGCCGCGAATCTGGCCCACGCGGTCCCGGAGGACGGAAACGTCAGGGATGCGACTCCACCGCCTCCCCCCGCGAGCCCGTCCCCGTTCGCCCCACCGGTGCCGTTGAACTGATGTCTGGTTTGCGTGAGACCTTCTCGTTCGCAGGAAGCCGATTGCTCAAGAGATGAAAATGTCACCTGCCCGGAAAATTCCAGCGGAGCATCTTCACCTCAAGGCGGTCGCCTTGATTGTGCTCCTTTGCCTGGCCATCTCGCCGGGATGCGCCGGTCTCCGCGACGGTCAACCCCCATCCCGGGCGAGTTCGCCGGCGTCCGGTTCCTCTCGATCCATCGATTCGGTCAATGCGACCCCCGATCGATCAACGACGCCCTCGGTTCCGATCGCCGGGCCAGGCGGCCCCGGTGCCGATCTCTCGCGGGCTCTCGGCTCCGTGCCCGGCGGTTCCCAGGATCAGGCGTTGCGAAGAACCTCGGATCTGGTCGAGCCGGCACTCCCCTCGCCATCAATCCCACCCTCGCCTGGTATCCTGCCCATCGACCTGCCGGCCGCGCTTCGACTGGCCGACAAGGCCAATCCGGTCATCGGCGAGGCCCGGGCTCGGATCGGCGAGGCGCTCGGCGTCCAGCTTCAGGCCAGGGTTCTGTTGCTCCCGACATTGAACGGCGGTGTGAGCTACGACGGGCATTCCGGGGTCCTCCAGCAATCCGACGGGCGCGTGATCAAGGTCTACCGACAGTCACTCTACCTCGGTGGCGGGGCTTATTCGGTGGCGTCCTCGACGGTGTCGGTCCCGGCCGTGAACGTTTCGGCACACCTCGGCGATGCGATTTTCAACCCGCTGGCGGCCAGTCAAGAGGTCGACGTCGTGCGTCTCGATGCCTCGGCGACCGCCAATTCGGTTCTCCTTGGGGTCGCCGTCGAGTATCTCGAATTACAGGCCGCCGCGAATGACCTGGCGGCCCGTCGTCGGACCGAGGCCGAGGCGGCGGAAATCGCGAGGATCACCGCCCAGTATGCGAAGACCGGTCAGGGGCGACAGGCCGACGCCGACCGCGCGGAAACGCAGAAGCAACTCCGTCGAGGCGAGATTCGCCGGGCCGAGGAACGCCTGGCCGTCGCCTCCGCCCGGCTGGCTCGACGACTCCATCTCGACCCTTCCGCCACCATCGAGCCGGTGAACAAATCCCCTGAAGTCTTCGCGCTGATCGAACCCGACGTGGCGCCCGAAGTGCTGATCGAAACGGCGGTGCGCAATCGGCCCGAAGTCAAGGCCCGTTCCGCGGGGATTGCGGTCGCCGAGACCCGGGCCAGGCAAGAGCGTGCCCGTCCCTTCTTGCCCACCGTCTGGCTTGGCTATAGCGCGGCGGGGTTCGGCGGCGGGAGCAACCTGACGCCGCCGCTCCTGGGCAATCTTGGTGCTCGAACCGACTTCGATGCTTATGCCTACTGGACGCTGCTCAACTTCGGTGCCGGCAATCTGGCCATCATCAAGCGGCAGGAGGCGCAGGTCGGGCAGGCCGTCGCCGAACGGGACAGGGCAATCAACCTGGTCCGCGAAGAGGTGGCGTCGGCCCGTGCCGAGGCGCTGGCCAGGCGTGAAAAACTCCGGATCGCAGTCGAGGAACTGGCGATCGCCCAGGATGGTTATCGGAAAGACCTGGAACGGATCCAGCAGGCCGCGGGGCCGCCGCTGGAAGTCCTCAATAATCTCCGGCTCCTTCGGCTGGCTCGCGAAAGCCTGATCGAGGCCGTCCTCGGCTACAATCAGGCCCAGTTTCAACTCTTCGTCGCGATGGGCTCGCCGCCGCCACCGGAACTCCCCTCCCACGACCCGCTTCCCGCTCCGGCGATCGAGGCCCTGTCCGCTTTGCCCTCCCGCTTGAACGGAGCCGCTTCATTGCCGACGGTATCGAGCCCGGACGGTTCGACAGGAGACAATCGCGCGATCGTCGGTTCAACCGACCGCGATGGTCTCTCGACGCTGGATCGGGCGAAGAAGGCCGCGACCGGCGCATCGGCCGATTATGATCGGCTCCAGGCGGAACTCTTCCAGGCTCTTCAATCGGACGAAAAACGCGACGGTCGCGGCGAAATGGTCGGTAAGGTCGCGGGTCTTGCCGAGGCCCACCGAAAGGAAGTGCTCGCGAAAGTCGAGTACGATAAAGTGCTCTGGAGCCTGATCACGAATTCGAAGAACCCGGCACCGGAACGCCCGGAGCAACAAGCGTCGAGACCGCCCGGTCCCTGAAACCCGATTTACTTCTGCGAATCGCTCTCGTTTCGCACCGGTTCGCCCGACGGCGACAACGGTACGACCGGCGATCCGTCTTCAACTGAGCCGCTGAAATCGACGATCACCTCGTCTTTCTCCGTCAGCCCCGAGAGGATCTCGACGATCATCCCGTTATCGGTGCCGACGCGAACCGAGACCTTGCGGGCCTTGCCGCCCCGGACGACATAGACCGATCCCGCTCCGTGACCATCGTTTTCGATCAGTCCGGGGGACGGAACAGTCAGGACGTTGGAGGGCGGTTCGAGGAGGATCGTCACGTCGCCGTACATCCCGTGGCGGAGGCGGCCCGTGGGATTGGGAATGTCGATTTCGGCCCTCATCGCCCGATTCGAGGCCATTTCCATATTGGAAAACCGAGCGACCTTGCCGCGAAATTCCTCGCCGCCGAGAGCCTGGACCCGGACCACCGCCTCATCCCCCCGATCAACGTAGGCGACCTGGGAATCGGGGATGTAAACGACCACTCGCATCAGATCCGTCCTGGCCAGGCCGAGGACCGACTGCGTATTCGAGCCCTGGGCGGCATCGCGGATAAAGTCGCCATCGAAGTAATTTCGTTCGGTCACGACACCATCGAAGGGCGCGATTAGCCTGGTATATTGCTGGTAGATCCGAGCGTTGGACTCGCGGGCCTCGGCGACGAGGACCCTGGCCCTTGCCGCCTTGACGTCCGCCTTCCCCCTCTCGACCTGCGCCACGGCTTTGGCCAGGTTCCCGCGAGCCGCCTCGACGGCAGCGACCGCGACGAGTTCGCCGGCCTTCGCCGATTCGAAATCCTCCTGCTTTTCGTCGGCCGCTCGATCGTCGATCGCGCGGTTGACGGCCAACTCGGCGTAGCGGATGTACTCCTTCTCCCGATACTTGCGGGTGGCGGTGTACTGGCCGATCTGGGCCTCGCGTTGTTTGATGACGGCGGTCGCGGCCTGGACCTCGGCCTGGTCGACGGTGACCAGTGCCTCGGCCTGCGTGACCTCGGCCCGAGCCTGTTCGGCGGCGGCGGCGGCCTGCTCGACCTGCTGCTGGAGTTCGGGCGCGAAGATCTCGGCGAGCACCTCGCCCATGCGGACTGTGTCGCCGATGTCCACGATTTGGGACTTCAAGAAGCCCGACGCCTTCGCGAACAACTGGACGTGCGCAAAGAAGCGAATCTCGGCGAGTTGGGTCGTCGTCCGGGTGATTCCGCCGCGATGGGCGTTGACCACCTTCACCTTGACGGCGGCTTTGTCCTCACCATCGGCCGACCGAGAGCCGTTCGCAGCCGCCGAACCTGCCTGATCAGACGGGGAAGAATCGCCCGAGTCTTTTCTCTTCGAATAAAGGAAAACCGCAAGGACGATCAGAAGCCCCGATCCTGCCGCCCACCAGATCCAGGACCGACGGGGCTTCTGACGGCTCGAACCCCGAGCAAGGGGGGTTGGAATTCCATCCCGGCTTCTGGTGGAGGGTGTCTCGACGATCATCGGCACGGTGATGTTCCTCGATTGGGATCGACGACGGACTCATTCGGAGTGCGTACGGTCGCTACCTGGCTGGAGCAAGCGGTTCACCGGAGACACCGCCGGTCATTCCGACTGATTTCCCAGGACACAATGGCACCTTTCATGCCAAGTTGAAATAGCTGGCGTGAGAGTTGCTGTGTTGGCATCGATTCGCCATGCCGGGAACTGGCCATTCACTTGCCCATGGCTTCGGTGTCAACCTGGAGGATGAACCGTGAGAGGTCTGATCCGAGCCTCGCTGATGAACCCCTGGGCCGTGACGGTCTTCGCCCTGACCATCGCCCTCCTGGGTGGGATTAGCCTCGCACTGATTCCCGTGGACATCTTGCCGGTCTTCAAGAGCCCGGCCGTGCAGGTGCTGACGTTCTACAGCGGGATGCCGCCTCGGGACGTCGAACGCGATATCACCAATCGGATTGAGCGGTGGACCGACATCGCCTCGGGGATCAAACGGCAAGAGTCGGATTCGATCCTCGGTATCAGCGTGGTCCGAAACTACTTCTATCAGGATATCCAGCAAGGCGAGGCGCTCTCGTCGGTGCTCTCGCTCGCGCAATCGGTCGTCCCTCAGATGCCCCCGGGAACTCTCCCGCCGGTCGTCATGCCGTTCGATCCGACTTCCACCACGCCGGTCTGCCTGGTCGCCCTGAACAGCAAGTCGGCGGGCGAGATCGAACTGTATGACGTCGGCCGCTATGAAGTCCGCAACCAGATCATGGAGATCCGCGGCGCGGTCTCGCCGGTCGTCTTCGGCGGCAAGATGCGCGCGGTGCAGGTCTACATGGATCGCGAGAAGATGATGGCCCGGAACGTCGCCCCGCTCGACGTGATGCGGGCCGTGGCCGATTCCAACGTGTTCTTGCCCACCGGCGAGGCGATCATCGGCGACCGTGACTACTTCCTCAACAGCAACGCGCTGTTCGAGAAAGTGCCGCACATGGACCAGATCCCGCTCCGGACCGAACGCGGCAATCGGGCCTTCATCGGTGACGTGGCCAAGTCGACCGACGACGCCATGATCCAGACCGCGATCGTCCGGGTCGAGGGCCGCAAACAGGTCTACGCGCCGGTCTTCCGTCAGGTTGGTGCCAGCACATTGAAGGTGATCGATCAGCTCAAGGCGCAACTCGCCACGTTCCAGGCGCAGCTCAGCGACCCGAGCGTCGTTCTGGAAGTGATCATGGACCAGTCGGTCTACGTCCGCCAGTCGATCAGCAGCCTGGCCACGGAGGCGAGCCTCGGAGCCGTCCTGTGTTCTCTGGTCATCCTGGCCTTCCTCGGACGCTGGCAGATGACTGCCATCGCCGTCTCGACGATCCCGCTCTCGGTCTTCGCGGCGATCGCCCTGCTCTATGCCTTCGGTCAGACCATCAACGTGATGACGCTCTCGGGCCTGGCTCTGGCCGTCGGCCCGATGGTGGATAGCGCCATCATTTGTCTGGAGAACACCGACCGTCACCTGGAAATGGGCGACCCGATCCGCAGAGCCTCCTTGTTCGGGGCCAGCGAGGTCGCCTTGCCCGAGTTGGTTTCCAGTCTCAGCACCTTGCTGGTCCTCTCGCCTCTGGCCTTGATGCCCGGGACCGGATCGTTTCTCTTCCGGCCGATGACGATGGCCGTCGGCTTCGCCATGGGCACGGCTTACATCCTCTCCCGGACCGTGGTGCCGACCTACGCGGCGATGTTCCTCAAGCCGAAGCCCCCGGAAGATCAGGTAAAGGAAAAAGGTCCATTCGCGAGGGCTTTCGACCGCTGGCTCAAGTTCATCGACTCCTGGATCACGGAATACGGCAAGCTGCTCGACTGGGTCCTGCTTCATCCCTGGCCGGTCGTCATCGGTGCCTTCCTGTTGCTCGGTCTGACCGTCGGTGGGCTGGTCGAGCCGCTTCGCAAAGAGTTCTTCCCGCAGGTCGACTCGGGTGCCTTCGAGATCTATGCCCGATGCCCCAGCGGGACCAAGATTGACAAGACCAACGAACGGATCGCGGCGGCCGAGGCGTTTATCCGCGAGAAGATCCCCAAGTCCGACCTCAAGCTGATCGTCTCCGAGATTGGCGTCAATCCCGACATCTCTGCCGCCTATA
>JAJYCH010000811.1 GCA_021778575.1 Planctomycetota bacterium | reverse complement strand
ATCTGTGCTTCGGAGGTAGGCATGGTCGGGCCTTTCGTGGTTCGTCGTGATCAAGACTGGCACCGGTCTTGATATTCCGAACCACGAGGCCGAAATTAGTCGGGTTTTTCGCAATTTTTTTTTGAGACTTCTCGCTGAACTCCACCACAGCTCGGACGTAACGTCGTCCTCGTTCCCACGCTCCCGCGTGGGAACGAGTGCCAAATGGCAGGTGGAGTTCAGCGCGGAGTGTCGAATTATCGCCACCCTGATCCAAACAATCCTCGTTCCTGAGTGGCGGGAACTGGCGGTTTGGATTAGCGTCTGGCCTTTGAGAAATCGCGTCTCCAGCGTGGGCCTTCGTTCATGACGATTGCATCGACATCCGATCGATCTCCGGTTCTGGTTCCCTGGGGGCCTGGTCCACCAATTCCCTTGGAGTTGCCCGAGAGGTGGGACATTGCCTCCGTGGCCTGGCCCGATCTCGCCGATCCGCTGGTGGATTATCCGACGGCGCTGATCCGGGCTCTCGACGAACCGGTTGATGGACTGACAATCGATTCGATCGTCCGACCGGGTTCGACGGTGGCCATCATCGTCGACGACCCGACGCGCTGGACTCCGGTTCGCCAGGCGCTGCCGATCCTCCTCGACCGGCTCCTGAAGCTTGGTTTACGCTCCGAAAACGTTACGATCAGCGTCGGCGTCGGTCGCCATCACGCCGTGGACGCCGATTCGATGCGTATACGAGTTGGCGACGCTGTCGTGGAAGCTCACCAGTGCTTCAGTCCGCCGGTTGACGACCTGACAGCTTACGATGACCTGGGAACGACGCCCGAGCGGGTTCCGGTCCGGGTCTTCCGGCCGGTGGCGCGGGCCGATCTGCGGATCTTGATCGGGTCGGTCTTGCCGCACCTTCAGGCCGGGTTTGGTGGTGGCTACAAACTCATCTTTCCGGGAACGAGCCACCGCTCAACGCTCGGGGCGTTACACCGTAAGGGGTTAGGTGGCGACCAGGCGGGTCGTTTGCTCGGTTCGGACGGGGACGAGAACCCGATGCGGCGAGCGATCCGGTCGGCGGCCACGAGGCTCGGCCCCTGCATCTCGATCAGTCACCTGCTGGGTCCGCCCGGGACGATTCTGCATGTCGCCTCGGGGCATCCCGACCCCGTCCAGGAGGCTCTGGCCGCCGAAGCCCGGCGCCGTTTTCGTGCTCCGGACGTGGCTCCTTCGACGGTCGATGTCGTCGTCGCCGGCAACGATCCCTGGCCGGGCGACCCGATGATGAGTTTCAAGGTTCTGCTCCAGCACCGGGCCGCCGGTCGGCCTGGCGGGGTTCTCGCCGGGTTCTTCTGGACCGACCCGGCCGAGATCGACCGGTCCGTGCCGATGCCCGCGCTCCGGGGGATCGCCGCGACCGGTGCCGCCGGCGGCTGGGTGATCCGCAACGGGCTCGCCGCCGCCGACCGGGTTGTCGCCGCGCTCCACGCTCCCAGCGAATTCCTGATCCGCTGGGCTCGCGAACTCGTGGTCGACCGGACCGTCCTGGTCTACGCCCCGCCGTTGTTCGACGCGATCGGCCCGCGTCTGGGACCGATCCGTCTCTTCGATGACCAGGCCAAACTCTGGCAAGCCGCTCGCCAGGCTCTGCCGGGGATTGAGCACCCGCGCTGCCGGATCTTCCCGCAAGGGGGGCTGACCTATTGTCCGGTTGGGTAGCGGGTAGCGGGTAGCGGGTAGCGGGTCGCGGGTAGCGGGTAGCGGGTAGCGGGTAGCGGGTAGCGGGTCGCGGGTCGCGGGTCGCGGGTAGCGGGTAGCGGGTAGCGGGTAGCGGGTAGCGGGTAGCGGGTAGAGAAATGGTATCTTAATGGAGGATTGCACCTGGAGACTTCGAGCGAGACACCTTTTTCTGACGACCGACCATCCGCTACCCGCTGACTGCTGACCGCTGACCGCTGACTGCTGACCGCTGACCGCTGACCGCTACCCGCTGACTGCTGACCGCCGACCGCTGACCGCTGACCGCCGACCGCCGACCGCTATCCGCTATCCGCTGACCGCTACCCGCTACCCGCTACCTGCTGACCGCTGACTGCTATCCGCTGACCGCTGACCGCTGACCGCTACTTTACGAGAGGCGAGCCATGCCCGAACTGAAGTTGATCCCGCTGGGAGTGGGCGACGCCTTTACCGCCCATCACTACACGACCTGTCTGGCGCTCGGGGTCGACGACCAGTGGCTCTTGATCGACTGCCCGCACCCGGTCCGGAAGATGTGGCGCGAAGGTTCGCTGGCGGCGCTGGGCACGCCGATCGACCTCGACAAGGTGGTCGGCGTGGCGATCACTCACTTGCATGCCGACCATGCTTCGGGCCTCGAAGACTTCGCTTATTTTAATTATTTCATGCTCAAGCGTCGGCCTCTCTGGCTGGCTCACCCCGACGTCTCGCTCCACCTCTGGACCGGCTTGCTCTCGGCGGGGATGGGCCGGACCCGGATGACGGCCGAAGGAGTCTCGGTCCGTCCGCAACTGAGCGATTACGTCGACCTGATCCCGCTGAGCATCACCCGGGCGGTTGATTTCGGCCCGTTCTCGATCGAATGCCGGGAGACCATGCACTCGATCCCCACGACCGCGCTGAAGATCCAGGCCGCCGGTCGGACCTTCGGCTTCAGCGCCGACAACAGCCGCTCCGGCCCGCGCACCTTGAGCAGGCCGATGCCGCCGGCGCGCGTCAGCCGCGCCACGTTCTCGGCAAGCTCGTCGACGATCTGGCGCGACACCGC
>JAJYCH010000810.1 GCA_021778575.1 Planctomycetota bacterium | reverse complement strand
GTCGAGGCGACCGTCCCGACCGCCGGTCTGGCCGACACCGAACTTTACATGGCCGTCTGGACTCCGGGGTCGTACCTCGTCCGAGAATATGCCCGGAACCTCGAAAACGTCACCGCGAAGGGCCTTGACGGCAAACCACTGACGATCGACAAGGTCAAGAAGAACCGCTGGAAGCTGACCACCGGAGGCGCTCCCAGCGTCGTCGTCTCCTATCGCGTCTATTGCCGGGAGCTGGGCGTCCAGACAAGCTGGATCGATAGCGGCTTTGCCTTGCTCAATGGCGCGGGGACGTACCTGACGCTCACCGACAAGAAGCCCAGGGCTCACGAGGTCACGCTCGTCCCCCCTCCCGGCTGGCTCCGGACCATCACCGGCTTGCCCGCCTCGCCCGACGGCCCGCCGCACCATTACGTCGCGGCCGACTTCGACACGCTGCTCGATTGCCCGATCTATGCCGGCAACCCCAACGTTTATGAATTCGTCGTCGACGGCAAGCCGCATTACCTGGTCAATGAAGGCGAAAACGGCGTCTGGGACGGCCCGCGCTCGGCTCGCGATACCGAGTCGATCGTCAAGGCCGCGCGGGCTCTCTGGGGTCAGCTTCCCTACGACAAGTACATCTTCTTTAACCTCTTGACCGAATCGGGCGGTGGTCTGGAGCACAAGAACTCGACCGTGTTGATGTCGAGCCGGTGGAACACCAAGACCCGCCCGGCCTATCTGGGCTGGCTCGACCTGGTCTCGCACGAGTTCTTTCATACCTGGAACGTCAAGCGGCTCCGGCCGATCGAACTCGGGCCGTTCGACTACGAGAACGAAGTGATCTGCAAGAGTCTCTGGCTCGCCGAAGGGGTGACGAGCTACTACGATCGCCTGCTCGTCCGTCGCGCCGGGCTCTGCTCGGTCGACGAGTATCTCGAAGGGAGCCCGCCCGGAGCAGCCGCCGAACCGGGAGCCTCGAAGAACGATATCGAGGTCCTTCAGGACACCCCCGGACGGCTCGTTCAACCGCTCGAATCAGCCTCGTTCGACGCCTGGATCAAATATTACCGGCGCGACGAGAACACCCCGAACACCGCGATCAGCTACTACACCAAGGGAGCCGTCGTCGGCTTTCTGCTCGACGCCAAGGTCCGCCAGGCGACCAAGGGGGCCAAAAGCCTCGACGACGTGATGAGGCTGGCCTACGACCGCTACTCGGGCAAGGTTGGCTACACCCCCGAGCAGCTCCGAGCCACCGCCAGCGAGGTGGCCGGAACCGACCTGAGCCCCTGGTTCCACCAGGCCCTGGAGACCACCAACGAACTCGAATATGCCGACGCTCTGGCCTGGTACGGCCTTCGCTTCAAGCCGATCGAAGAGTCCAAGCCGAACGACAAGAAGCTGCCCAAAGCAACGCTGGGGCTGACCACGCGGATCGATAACGGACGGCTCAACGTGACCGGAGTGAAGCGCGGAACCCCCGGTTTCGACACCGGCATCAACGTCGGCGACGAGATCGTGGCCATCGGCGACGAGCGAGTCCTGCCCGAGGTCTGGAGCAAGCGAATGGACCAGTATCGCCCCAACGAGCGAGTCTCGATCCTGATCGCCCGCCGTGGGCGATTGCTCCGGCTCGAAGCGACGTTCGGGACCGAGCCCGTCTCGCACTACAAGATCGAGCCCGACCCCAAGGCCAGCGACGACCAAAAGGCCCACCGCAAGGCGTGGCTGGGGGATTGACGGATTGACAAGCGAGAGGTGGTGCCGGGCCTCGGCACCACTTTACCAGTAAGACCTTTATTCGATGACAGGCAGACGATGGAAGATTTTCTCACGCTCGTTCTGAAACAAATCCACGACGGGACATTGATCAAGTCGGCTGATTACTCGTCCCGCAAATGCGACGTCGCGCTCGATGCTCGCGACGATGACCCGTCGTTCCGCGAGGCCTGGTCGAACCTTTCTGATGAAGTCGAAAGTCGCTGGAAAACGTCCGAATTCGATGAGACTACGCGGGATCAGATCGAGGAAATCCGCCGGGCGTCGTTCCTCACGGTCAGCCGCGCCACGGGTCAGCACGAAATCGCCTGTTATGTCTCGGACGACTTCGAGCTGATGGTCCGGGGCCGCCTTCTCGGCCTGTCCGATCCGATGCTCGACTGGTTGTGGGAATCGTACAGTCGGGGCGAGTTTCCTGGTTCGGTCTTGTCGGGTGGCTGAAGGCTTGGCGGTTTCTACCAAGCATACCGATCTAAAGGACATGATTCATGTGGATGGCCCAGCCCAAGCCCGAATCGTCCCTGTTCGTCGTGATCCTCGCGATTCTTTTCGTCACGGCGATTCTGGTGAGTTTGGTCCGGGCCAGTTACCTCAGTTCAAAAGCCTTGAACCGTTGGGCTGATGAGCATGGCTACAAGATCATACAGAAGAGGGGTGCCGGGCCGTTCAAGCATTTGTCCGTCGGAGCCAGTAGCACCCAGATGGTCTATGACGTCATTATCCTGGATCAAAACGGATCAACGCTTTCCGGTCTCATCAAGCTGGGTCATTACTCGAGGCTGAACTTATCCTCGGTTTCGTGTCCGCTCGAGGTCTATCTCGACTATGCAAAGAAGCCTGATCGATACCCCGAGCTGTGCGATCAGATGGTGGGCCTCGCCTGAGGCTTGGCAGCACCCGACATCATAACATTGTTATTTCATTTTTCGTTTCCCTGCGAGCATTTGATCCCGTAGGGTAGGGCTTGCCCTGCCGTTGTTTTGATCGCCGCTCACGGAACGGCAGGG
>JAJYCH010000809.1 GCA_021778575.1 Planctomycetota bacterium | reverse complement strand
CCAGGGTCTGTGAGTGCTACGGGGTGGTTCGCGATAAGTACGACCAGTTTCTCGGTCGACAGAAATGAGTCAGGCAAGACGACGCGGATGCTCCCGAGATCGCCGTCTTCCGCGGGATTGGATGGCCACCGTATCGACCAGTCGGATCGATTTCTTAGGCTAAAAGACTAGCAATTCCTGCTTAAAAAGCTGAAATCCCACATTTCGGCGTGGGAATGTCGCGCTTTGGCGTCGGTCGAGTGGTTCACAGGGTACGGCCGGCCAACGCGCAGTACGCTACCGTACAGATCGAGACGATCGAGAGGGGTTGTTTGAGGGAGAGGGCTCGGGTTAAAATGGAGTTGAATCCGAGAAATTTGCGCAAGTCTCGATTTCTGGCCCTGCTTTCCCTTCCTCTCACCTCGAAGTCCGGTTCGAGGCCCGAAGTTCAGGACGTATCATGCTTGAACCCAAGGCTTCACGGTTCTACCAGGCGGCTTTGCAGAGTGGCCTGATTGATGAGGCCGGGCTCGACGACTGCCTGGCTCAGATCCCGATCGAGAAGCAGACGCCCGACGCGATTGACCGTCGGCTCGCCCGCGCGGCGATCTCGTCGGGTCGGCTCACGCTCTGGCAGGCCCAGCAGATTCTGGGCGGGCGATCGACGGGGTTCAAGATTGATAAATACGTCCTGCTCGACCTGCTAGGCCGGGGAGGGATGGGGCGGGTTTACCTGGCTCGCGACGTCCGGTTGAACCGATTGGTGGCGTTCAAGATCCTCTCGCAGGAGCGGATGAACAACCCCCGGGCGATCGCCCGGTTCCAGCGCGAGGCCAAGGTCGGCGCGCAGCTCCAGCACGAGAATCTTGTCCGGGTTTACGACGAAGGGGAAGCGAACGGGCTACGCTACCTGGTGATGGAGTACATCGAAGGAAAGAACGTCGGCCAGCTCATCGGCGAGTTGGGACAGATTCCCTGGCCGACGGCCGCGCGGCTGGGCCGCCAGATTGCCCTGGGGCTGGATCACGCCCGGCTCAAAGAGCTGATTCACCGCGACGTCAACCCGTGCAACGTGCTGGTGACCCAGGACGGATCGGCGAAGCTGACCGACCTTGGCCTGGCGATCGACCTGAACGAGCAGGACAACGTCACTCGGGATGGCGCGACGGTGGGAACGTTCGACTATGTCTCGCCCGAACAGGCGCGCCATTCGCGGTCGGTCGACACCCGCGCGGATATTTACTCGCTTGGTTGCACGATTTTTCACATGATTTCCGGTCGGGTGCCGTTTCCGGTGGTGAGCTTGCCCGAAAAGCTGTACGCGCACCAGTTGCACGACCCGGAGCCCTTGACCGAGCTGGTTCCGGGGACTCCGGACGGGCTGTCCGACGCCGTGGCGAAGATGATGCGGAAGCTGCCCGAGGACCGGTATCAGACCCCGTTCGAGGTGGCCCAGGCGCTGGAGCCGTTCGCGATCGCCTCGGGCTGGACGACGACTCCGTCGACCTCGCCCTCGACGTCATCGTCGGGCTCGGGAATCAACCGGGTCCGGCCGATGGCGGACGCCGAGAACCGGGCCAAAACCCGGACGGTGGAGATGGGCGCGGTGGTGGTTGAGGCCCCTTCGTCGTGGATCTCGTCGCTCAATCCGGAGCGGTCGGGGCAGCCGATGTCGGGCTCGGACACGAAAGGTCTGGGCTCGGGGTCAAAGGGATCGAATTCGGGCTCGGGAACCGTCGGAGCCAGCGATTCTTTCGTTCCGCTCGATCTTGGTCCCGACGAACCGCTCTCGCAGAGTTTGAGCCGGTCGTCGAAGGCACGCTCGAAGGTCCGCGAAAAAGCCAAGAAGAAGGCCGAGGAAGTCGAGCCGAAGGAGGGTTCGGCCGAGGTTCCCACCCAACCCGGGCGGCTCCGGTCCCGCAAGTTGCTGATCATCGGCGGCGCGGTCGGGGGCGTGGCGCTGGCGGCTCTGGCGGCCGTGTTGCTCCTGCCGTTCCTCAAGGGGGGAAGGCCGGTCAAGCCCGATGTGGCCGGGACCTCGACCCCGACCGGAAGCGGAACCGACGGCGATCTGGCGACCGAGCCGGAATCGTCCAGGACCGAGAAATCCAAGACGAAACGACCGACGCCGCCGGTCCGGGGCGACATCGTTGTTCAGTACAAGGACGGTCACTCGGAGGTTGCCAGGTCGCTGAACGCGGCGCTGGGGATGGCGTCAAACAAGTCGGGGGCGGAAGTGATCCTGGGCAACGGAACGATCCGGATCGATAACGGGGCGACGATCCGAGTTCCGTCCTACGGCGTTCTGACTCTCCGGGCGGCCGAGGGAGCGAGGCCGGTCCTGGAGGTGAAACTCAAGGGCTCAGCGCCGATGTTCCTGATCAATGGCCACCTCAAGCTGGAGGGGCTGACCGTGGTCGTCAATTACGAGAGTGCCGCCGTGGCCCCGGTTTTCCAGGTCGAGCGTGATGTGTCGATGGAGCGCTGCACGTTCCGGGCGATCGGGCCGGCCGAAGGGTCGCGGTTCGCTCTGGCCGAAGGGTCGAAGGCCACGGTGAGCGGCTGCCTGTTTGACGGGTTCGAGACCTCGCTTGCCGTCGAGGCCAATCCGGGAATGGCGATCGTGCTCCGGCAATCGTTGTTCCTGTCGGCTCGACCGGCCGAGGCAGCGATCGGCCAGGCGGTGAAGATCCACTCGATCCTGGGCAAGGGAGTGGGTTGTCGGCTCCAGGTCGAGAGTTGCTCGGTTCGCTCGGGGACGTTCCTGGTCGTCGAGGAATTCAGTCCGACCAC
>JAJYCH010000808.1 GCA_021778575.1 Planctomycetota bacterium | reverse complement strand
GCCAAGAAGAGGAAGACTCGACGCAACGTCAGCCGTGCGGTGGTGCACATCAAGGCGACGTTCAACAATACCACGGTGACGATCACCGACCCCAACGGCGATGCCCTCTGCTGGGCCTCGTCGGGAACCGTCGGTTTCAAGGGGAGCCGCAAGAGCACTCCGTTCGCGGCGCAACGGGCTGCCGAGACCGCTGCCTCGACCGCCACGAAATATGGCGTCAAGGAAGTCGAGGTCAAGGTGAAGGGGCCGGGTTCGGGACGCGAGAGCGCCATCACCGCCCTTCAGGCCTCGGGCCTGTCGATCAAGGCGATCGAGGACGTCACGCCGCTGCCGCATAACGGTTGCCGGCCCCCCAAGAAACGCCGGGTCTGAGATCAAGCAGCGGTCAGCGGTCAGCTCTCAATACTGAGACAAATGGCCGGATCTCACCGCGATCGGAAGACGAAATCCTTGGTTTTTTCCTACGCTGACCGCTGAAAGCTGATCGCTGACAGCTCATTTGAGAGGGATCATGGGACGCCATATCGGACCGGTCTGCCGGCTCTGCCGCCGGGAAGGCCTGAAGTTGTTCTTGAAGGGAACGCGTTGTGACACGCCAAAGTGCGCGGTGGACCGCCGCGAAGGCGTACCGGGGATGCACCAGTTCCGTCGGAGCAAGGCGAGCGAGTACTCGATCCGCCTGCGTGAGAAGCAGAAGGTCAAGCGTTATTACGGGATCTTCGAGCGCCAGTTCCGCAAGTATTTCGAGCTGGCCAGCCGCCGGCCCGGCAATACCGGCGACGCCCTGATGTCCCTGCTCGAGCGCCGGCTGGACAACGTCGTGACCCGGCTCGGGTTCGCGACCAGTCGCCCGCAGGCCCGGCAGATGATCACCCACGGGCACATCACCGTGAATGGTCGGAAGCTGGACATTCCCAGCTATCTGGTCCGCCCTGGCGACCAGATCCAGGTCAAGGATCGCGAGCATTCCAAGAAGCTGGCCGAGAGCGCCCTGGCGACCGCCGGGATGCCGCCGGTTCCCGATTGGCTCGACCGGACCACGACTGAACCCCCCGAAGGGCGTGTCTCCCGGCTCCCCGCGACCCAGGATATCTCGCTTCCCGTTACCCCGCAGTTGATCGTTGAACTCTTGAGCCGCTAATTTCTATAAAGCGATCGGCATTCAGCGGTCAGCTTTCAGCCAGAATAGCCGAGGATCGACGACTTTTGATCCGACGGCCGCTTCCACGCATTTCTGGCTGATCGCTGACTCCTGATGGCTGACCGCTCCTCCCCGGGAGAACTCGCGCGATGCGCATCCGTTGGCGTGGCCTCGAACTTCCCAGCCGGGTCGTCTGCGCCCGCGACAAGCTGTCCGATACCTACGGCGAGTTTCATGTCGAACCGTTTGAACGCGGTTTCGGCCATACCGTGGGCAACAGCTTGCGTCGGATCCTCCTGTCGAGCCTGGAGGGCAGCGCCGTCACCAAGATCAAGATCCAGGGGGTCCAGCACGAGTTCTCGTCGATCCCCGGAATGGTCGAGGACATCACCGACCTGGTCTTGAATCTCAAGGGTCTGGTCGTCAAGAATCACTCCGAGCAGAACCGGACGATCCGGATCGACCGCGACCGGAGGGGCGTCGTCACC
Source organism: Planctomycetota bacterium (assembly GCA_021778575.1). Lineage (GTDB taxonomy): Bacteria > Planctomycetota > Planctomycetia > Isosphaerales > Isosphaeraceae > Tundrisphaera. The sequence goes on along the minus strand of JAJYCH010000808.1, from coordinate 1,149 downwards.
GCCGCCGACATCCTCCACGATGAGTCGATCGAGATCATCAATCCGGACCATATTCTCTGCACCCTGACCGACGACGTGCCGTTCCTTCTCGAAATGACCGTCGAGAACGGTCGAGGTTACCGGCCCGCCGCCGAAGGGCATACCGACGACCTCGAACTGGGCGCGATCCCGATCGACTCGATCTTCAGCCCGGTGATCCGGGTCGAGTACAAGGTCGAGAATACCCGGGTCGGCCAGCGGACCAACTACGACAAGCTTGTCCTGAAGATCTGGACGACCGGCACGCTCGGCCCCGAGATGGCCCTGGTGGAAGCCGCCAAGATCATGCGCAAACACCTCAACCCGTTCGTGCAGTACTACGAGCCGGGTCCGGGCCTGCCCGCCGAACCGGGTGGACACGACGGCTTCCGCGACCAGCCGCTCGACGCCGAACTCGAACGCAAGCTCGGCATGAGCCTGGCCGAACTCGAACTCTCGGTCCGCGCCACCAATTGCCTGGAAAGCGAAGGGATCACCACCGTTCGCGACCTGGTCAGCCGGAACGAGGACCAGCTCTTGACCGTCCGGAATTTCGGCGAGACCACCCTCAAGGAGGTCAAGGCCAAGCTCCACGAGATCGGCCTCGACCTGGGGATGGACGTTGTCGTCTGAACGAACTTTGAGTAGTCAGTAGATCGTAGTCAGCATCCAGTAGATTCCATGCATGATGGATGTTGGCGTTGGAATCCGAGCGACGGGCCAATCCTACTGACTACCGGCTACTCTCTACTGACTACTTTCCCAACATCAAGCCCCCGAAAGTACCATGCGTCACCGAAAAGCCGGCCGCAAATTCAAGCGAACCCCGTCGCACCGGCGGATGATGCTTCGCAACCTGGCCACCGCTCTTTTCGAGCACGGACGGATTGAGACCACCCTGGCCAAGGCCAAGGAGCTTCAACCGTTCGCCGAGAAGGTCATCACCCTGGCGAAGGACGGCTGGGACCTGAACCGGTTCCGCCAGATCAACGCCGTCTTGACCAGCAAGAAGGTCGCCTTCGACCTGATCCACGACGTCGCCCCGCGCTTCAAGGGACGCTCGGGCGGTTACACGCGGATCTTCAAGCTCGCCAAGGTCCGCCAGGCAGTCGCCGCGCCGATGGCCGTCAT
>JAJYCH010000807.1 GCA_021778575.1 Planctomycetota bacterium | reverse complement strand
CCGAGCCTACCCGACAACGCAAAATCCTCCGAAAACCCGGCTTACCGACCGGCTCGCGAACGGAATATTTCGAGGTCCGCAGCCTCGCTATTTTCCCATTTTCGAGCCAACGGAAAGCACCATGCCTGCCTCAGATGCCCAGATTGCCGCGAATCGCCGGAATTCTCAGCATTCCACCGGCCCCAAAACGACCGAAGGAAAGGAACGCTCGCGCCGGAATTCCCTCAAGCATGGATTGACCGGAGAGGGCGTCGCCCTGACCGACGAGGATGCCGCCGATGTCGCCGAGCGGTTTCAGACCCTCGAAGCCGAGCTGCAACCGAGTGGACTCTCCAGTCGACTCTTCTTGCGCAGATTCGCCTATCTCTCAATCCGGCTCGAACGCTGCGAGCGGCTCGACACCGCCGTTTATGCCAAGCGCGCCCGCCATGCCGAGGCCGAATTCCTCGACCATCGATTGGCGCAAGTCGAGAACCTGGCGGCACGTCTGTCGCACGACCCGATGACCAACGCCCGACGACTCCAGGCCACCCCCGAAGGAATCGACTACCTCCTCAGCCACTGGGCCGAACTCCGAGGCGACCTCATGAACCGCCAGCGCAACGTCTGGTCGCTCAACCACTGGAGCCGGATGGAACGACTCCTCGGACACCCCGAAGAAAATTATCGCATCCCACGCACGCACGCCCTCACGCAAGCACTCGCTGGTTATCCGAACAACATCGACCCTTCGGAGCTGGAGGGGTTAAACGAGGCGGAGCGGGTCGAGTGGGCAAGGGGGGAGCTGGCGAAGGTGGTGGACGCCGAGGTCGAGCGGTTGCAGGCGGTTCGCGAGGGGCTCGACCCGGACGCGATCGAGCGGGACCGGGCCGAGGCGGTCGATCGTTGCCTGTTCGACCTTCAGCCGGCGATGAACCAGGTCCGCAAGTACGAAGCCGCGACCGAACGCGGTATGTACAAGGCCCTCAAGGAGTTCCGGGCGATGGAGGCGACCTTGAAGGAGACGGGAATCGAGCCCGAACTGAACCCGAAGCCGGAAGATTTGGCTTCGTTTGAGCCGGCAAGCGAGCGCGAAGCCACGATCGAACAGCCCGAGCCTCGAACCTTACCGCCATCCCCCTTGATCCCCGAAACGATCCAATTTACCAAGACCAGAAGTCTGGATCGGGCTCCGAAATCGGTCGAAAGCCTCGAAACAGCGCTCTGCTGAGGTCCGGAAAGTGCCCATCCTCGGGAAAAATCACCATCCACCCCGTGGAGACGGGGCCGTCGTGGAGTTTTTTGGGACGGTCGGAGGCTCGGCGATTGTCCGGACGATCGTGGACGGGTGGAGCATCGGCGGGTTTTCGAGATGGTGGCGGAAGATCCGGGCCAGCACCCAGTCGGGCATCCAGCGAGCCAGCTTGATCATCGCGGTGGTCTGCCAGGGAAAATTCACGACTTTCGACCGCTTCCGGAGTGCCTTGATGACTCGATCCGCCGCTTCCTCGGCTTCCATTGGAAACAGCATCGGAAACCCGTCGATGTCCGTCATCGGCGTCTTGACGAACCCGGGGCAGATGGTCGTGACGGCAATCCCCCGGTCGCGGACCTGGACGCGGAGCCCCTCCATGTAAGCATTGATGGCCGCCTTGCTCGCGCAATATGCCGATTCGCCGGGCATCCCTTTGTAGGCAGAGAGACTCGAAATCGCCGCGATCTGGCCCGACTTCTGGTCGAGCATGGCGGGAAGGGCCGCCTCGATCGTATAAATCAACCCCAGGACGTTGACCTTGATCATGGTTTCAATCGTGGTGATATTCATCGGCTCCAGGGTTGTCGGGACTCCCACGCCGGCATTGGCGACAACGATCGACGCCGGACCCAGGCGCGATGTCAGGTCGTCAAAAGCCTGGCGGATCTGGTCGCGATCAGTGACGTCGGCCGTCGCCCAGGCGGCGGTACCTCCCTGGATCTCGATCTGTCCGACGACTTCCTCAAGCAAGCTTCGGCGACGGGCCAGTAAACCGACCTTACAACCCGACCGGGCAAGCCCCAGCGCCAGAGCCCGGCCGATCCCGCTTGAGGCCCCTGTGACAATGGCGACTCGCCCCCCAAAATACCTGCTTTCTCTGCTTTCACCGGCCAAGAACCACCCCCTGATGCCGTGAAACGGGCGAAAGGTGATACACACACAATGGTTACGTCAAACCACCATGCAAATCGAGCGCCACGGACAAACCAACATTCCGCATTTCCGATGTTCGCGATCCGCTGTTCCATCCAGCAAGTCTACAGCCTGTTCGGCGCAATGACGCAAATGATGTCTCGCACTCACTTGAGACAGCTCCAACGCCAGTAATTCTGGTGCCGGCAACCCGCAACCCGATCAGAGGAGAGCTTCCAGGGCATCGGCGGCTCGCCCGGCTCCGTCATCGTTGCCGAGGCTCTCGCCAATCGCCTGGGCTCGTTCGGCGTAGGCCGGTTGGTTGAGTAGTCGCTCAAGTTCTTTTGCCGACCGATCGACGGTATAGCGCCGGGGGGCGATGGTCCGGGCGATCCCCAATCGAGTCAGTCGGGCGGCGTTGTCGGGCTGGTCGTGGGCGTGCGGGACCACCAGCGACGGACGGCCCGATCTCATCACCAGGCCAGTTGTGCCGATCCCTCCAGCGTGAACGATCAGACAGGATCGACTGAACAATTTTGAAAACGGTACATAAGAACAGGTGAAATGTTGATCGGAGAATGGTGAGAAATCATCGATCTGTGTTGGGCCAATGATCAGGACCGCCCGGCGGCC
>JAJYCH010000044.1 GCA_021778575.1 Planctomycetota bacterium | reverse complement strand
CGAGCTATCGGCGCGATCTTCTTCGTTGACATGGCGCACATCGCCGGGCTTGTCGCCGCCGGGCTGCACCCGAACCCGGTCCCGGTCGCCGACTTCGTCACCAGCACCACGCACAAGACACTCCGAGGCCCGCGCGGCGGGATCGCGATGTGCACCTCGGACTGGGCCAAGAAGCTTGACTCGGCCGTTTTTCCGGGCCTTCAAGGCGGCCCGTTGATGCACGTGATCGCCGGCAAAGCAGTCTGCTTCGGTGAAGCCCTCCGGCCCGATTTCAAAGCTTATGGTGCTCAGGTGATCGCCAACTCGAAGGTTCTCGCCGAGGAACTGGTGGGCGCCGGCTTTCGGCTGATCTCGGGCGGAACCGACAACCACCTGGTTCTGATCGACATGACCTCGAAGGGGCTGACCGGCAAGATCGCCGAGAACGCCCTGAACCGCGCCGGGATCACGGTGAACAAGAATCTGATCCCGTTCGACAAACGAAAACCGCTCGACCCCAGCGGAATCCGGATGGGCACTCCCGCCTTGACGACCCGTGGCCTGAAGGAAGACGCGATGAAGCAGGTCGCCGCCTGGATCATCTCGGTCCTCTCGGCTCCCGACGATGGAGCGTTCGCGTCGAGGACCCGTCAGGCGATCCGCGAATTCGCTCGTGACTACCCGGTTCCCGCCGACGCCAAGGCTTCGGGAGTTTCACTCGCCTGAAGGGAGTGAGTGGAGGTTGATGATCGATGACCGGTTCGGAGTGATTCCATCAGTCATCGCTCATCGAATTCACCCCGATCTCCTCGTCGAAGCCTTGATTTTCTGGTGAGACGGCAGAATACTCGACCCAACCTGTTGTCCAAACGGGTATCGAGATTCTGCCTCCTCCTCTCTGGGAGCTTCGACGATGGTCCGTCGGTTCATGATTGCGCTGGCTTCGTTTGGGGTTCTGATCGCCTGCGCTCAGCCGACACTCGCCCAGCGCGATCCGTCGATTCCCCACGCCCAGGACAAACCGCCCGGCCCCGCGTTGTCGCCCACCGAAGCGATCGCCAGGATGACCGTTCCGCCGGGATTCACGGTCGAACTGGTCGCCAGCGAACCCGAGATTGTCAATCCGGTGGCCATGACGATCGACGAACGTGGCCGGTTCTGGATCACCGAAAGTCTTGAATACCCTCGCCAGTCTCCCGGTCCCGGGCGCGATCGCGTCAAGATCCTCGAAGACACCGACGGCGACGGCAAGGCCGACAAGTTCACGGTGTTCGCCGATGGACTGAATATCCCCTCGGGTATCGCCGTGGGAGGGGGCGGCGTCTGGGTCGCGAACTCCCCCGATATCCTCTTCTACAAGGACACGGATGGAGACGGCAAGGCCGACACCAAGCAGGTGGTCGTCACCGGCTTTGGTCGATACGACACCCACGAACTCCCCAACTCGCTGACCTGGGGACCGGATGGTTATCTCTACGGGTGGAACGGCGTTTTCAACCCGGCGAAGATCGACTATCGTGGCAAACATTATGAGTTCACCTGTGCCGTCTTCCGGATCGACCCCAAGACGCGCGACTTTGAGGTCTTCTGTGAAGGGACGAGCAACCCCTGGGGAATCACCTGGGATCAGGAAGGCTCAGCCTTCGCCAGCGCGTGCGTGATTGACCACCTCTGGCACCTGACCGAGACCGGCTACTATCACCGCCAGGGCGGGCCTTATCCTCCTTTTACCTGGAAAATCGAGTCGATCGTCGATCACAAGCACCAGAAAGCCGCCTATTGCGGGATCACCTACTTCGACAGCGACGCCTACCCCGAGCAGTATCGTGGACGACTCTTCATGGGCAACATCCACGCGGGAGGGATCAACGTCGACCGGCTCGAACGGAACGGATCGACCTATCGAGGCAAGACCGAGGCCGACTTTCTCCAGGCCAACGACGCCTGGTTCATGCCCGTCGTCCAGAAGGTTGGACCGGACGGGTCGCTTTATGTTCTCGACTGGTACGACCGCTACCACTGCTACCAGGACGCCAACCGCGATCCCAACGGCATCGACAGACTCAAAGGGCGACTCTACCGGGTGCGGTACAAGGAAACGCCTCGCGCCCCGAAGTTCGACATGGCCAGGGAGACCGACGACCAGCTTCTGGTCCGGCTCCTGAGTCAAAACATTTACTTCCGGGAGACCGCTCAACGACTCCTTCAGGAACGGGATACTCCGCTGACTCGGACGAAGCTTGAGTTGAGAATCAAGGACACCGGTTTCCAGACGAGGCAACGTCTGCAAGCCCTCTGGTCGATGATCGGAACCGGCCGGCTGGAGCCGGCGTTCCATCAAGACTTGCTGGAAAACAGCGAACCGGTTTTCCGAGCCTGGGGTGTCCGGGCGGCGGGAAACTTCGGTTCGGTGAGCCCGAAAATTCGCAATTCCGTGGTCAACCTTGCTCACGACCCGGCCCCCGAAGTCCGCTTGCAGGTGGCAATTGCCTCCCGGAAGATCGATGGTCTCGACGCCCTTCCGGTCCTGTTTGAGATCATCAGCAAGGAAACTGTCGATCCGTTGATCCCGCAAATTGTCTGGCAAAACCTTCACCCGCTCCTCGACGATCGCGGGGCTGAGTTTGTGAAATTGGTCGAAGCGGCCGACCTCGAAAAATCGCCCCGACTGACCGCCATCCTTCCCCGAGCGATCGAACGTTTTCTCGGAGGCTCGAAAGTTCAACCCGTTCCGGCGGTCGCGCTTCTGACGCGACTTCTTGGCGCGAAAGCGGACGGAGAGACTCTCTCGGCCGCGCGCAAGTCACTGGAGATCATGGCCGATCGGCTCCGCCCCGGCGGTCTCCCCGCCGCAAGCCGGTCCGAACTGATCGCCGCGCTGGGTCCGGCGCTTGCCCCGGTTCTCCAGGGAAATCCCGAGGCTCCTCTGGCCCTCGACGCCGCGCTTGTTGCGACCGCATGGAACGATCCAGCCGCCTTGAAAACGATTGGCCGGGTTCTCGAATCACCTCGGAATTCCGAAAGTCGCCGGCTCCAGGCCTTGAACGCCTTGATCGCCGCTGGCGATCCGACCGTTCTCGAAACGATCACTCCCAGCCTTGTCGATTCGCAATCAAGTTCCGTTGGTTTTCGTGGCGAAATTCTCGCCAGCCTGGGCCGGATCGACCGGCCTGAGGTCGCATCCATCGTTCTTGAGGCGTATTCCCAGCTGGAAGCAGAACTTCAGCCCAAGGCGATCGAACTGCTCACCCAGCGGCTCTCGTGGACCAAGGCACTCCTCGACGCGGTCGACCGCAAGGTCGTTACCACGTCCGCACTCAACGTCAATCAAATTCGCAAGTTGACTACGAGCAAAGATCCGCTGATCGCGAGTCGGGCCAAGGCGATCTGGGGTACGGTTCGCGAGTCGCGCAACCCGGCTCGCGAGCAAGTGATCGAGCGCATGAAGGCGACCCTGAAGGACGCCAGAGGCGACGCCCTGGCCGGTGCGGTCGTTTTCAAGAACGTCTGCGGCCAGTGCCACAAGATCTACGGCGAAGGTCAGGAGGTCGGACCTGAAATCACGCTCAATGGCCGAGGGTCGTATGAGCAACTGCTCTCGAACGTCTTCGACCCCAGCCTCGTCATCGGACCGGCGTTCCAGGCGACGACAATCGCCACGGCGGACGGACGGGTGCTGACAGGACTGCTCGTCGAGGACAGTCCCCAGCGGACGGTCTTGAAGCTTCAAGGCGGCAAGCTCGAATCCGTCGAGAAAGCCGCCATCGAGGAATCGAAACTAAGTGCCCTCTCGCTGATGCCCGAGGGGATCGAGACGCAGATCACCCCCAGGGATCTCGCCGACCTGTTCGCCTTCATCACGCTGGACCGACCGCCGGGAGACCCGTCCGCCCGGAGCTTGCCGGGAACGCCCACCGGCATCCGCAAGTAATTGGACCGAAGGCTTATGCGCTTCGCGCGTTCTCGAAAACAGCCGGGGGATCGAAAGCGGATCGATTCCGAAGTCCCAGGCAAAAAGCGGACAGCCCGATGAACTCCCCCGCTCCGAGAATCCACCACGGATAGGAGCCGGGGCGTACTCCCGAGGCGACCGACCGAGCCTCCCAGCAAAACGATAAGATCACAATCAGTCCACCAAGTAGAATCGCGGCCCAGTGGCCAACTCGGAGGCGGATCGGCCGCTCCTGCGATTCGCGACGGAGAATCACCAAGCCCGCAGCGATAATCGAACAAGAGACCAGGACCGGGGCCAGAACCGGCCCCGACCACGGGACCGGCAAGAGAAAGAGGATATCCCAGGTCAGCCACGAAGCCGGCCAGTCGAGCAGAAGCTTCAGGGTGGCATAATAAGCCAGGTCCCAGACTCCAAAACCGATCATGAATCCGGCGACCCACTGGTAGACGTTCCGGGCAAACAAGCAGGGGACAGCGGCGAGCATGACCAGGGTTGCCCCCTCGCGGATCAGTTCCGCGACCAGTCGACGGGTATGGCCCGCGCCTTCCGCCCGGAGCTGGTCGAGGGTGATCAGCGGGAACAGGTCGTCGACGGCGACCTCGGGATAAAGCCGCTGATGGAGCGGGTCGTAGAGGGCCCGCAGGTCGACCACCACCGCTCCCTCGACGTACCCGAACGCGAGACCAAACAGCACCAGCGCACCGACGATCCGGCTCATCTTCGGATTTGGCTCGGAAAGTCCCATCACACGCCTCGCTTCCGATCGATCCGATCCGAATTCAAGAAATCGCGCCCGACCAAGCCAGAAGCGATCGAGGCCGAAGGATCGAGTCCAGCCGAGCCAGACAGGCTGTCTGAAAACTCGCGTACTCATAACCTCCGGCCTGAAGGACCGAGGCATGCCCTCTCCAGACAACCCGGCAAGTCCCTCGCATGAGAATTCGTTGCAGGTTCTCGGCAAGGCTGATTCTCCAGGCGGATTGTCCAGTTCTCAAGAGGTTGATTCGCTCGGTTTGAAAGCGGATATGAAAGGCTTCGTCGTCGAGAATCTGATCACAGAGCTTCCTGAGCAAGCCCGAAGCCGTCGCTTCACGAAGTGCCGCGTAATAGATGGTCGCGATCAGCTCGGCGGTGATCAGGACGCAGATCGATTGCTCCAAGCCCGCGCCTCGGCGGAGCCTCCGAAAGACCCAGTCGGACCAGGTATGCTTGATCCGAGGAATACCCGCCAGATCCATGAATCGCCCAAGGACCCGCGCGTGTCCTTGCTCCTCGGCAATAAATCGGCGGATCGCTCGCTCATAGTCAAGGTCGCCGGAGCGGCTTGCATAAAGCTTCGCGGCCTTGAGAAGATGCTTCCCCTCGGAACTCTCGCCCAGTTGAAACGCCGCGATCGAGCGAGAGATCGCATGGCGTTCCGCTCCCGAGAGCGAGGCTCCCAGGAGCCAGGGAATCGATCGCCAGTTATCGGTGTTCTCGAAAAACCACTGGGTCCACTGCTCCGAAGACCACGGACCGGGGCCGAATTGCAGCGCTGTTGGATTCATGCGTGACTCCGTAACGGCTGGTCAATCTGTTTCAAGGCATGCTCGACCTCCTCGATGGTTGAATCGAGCGTCGAGGTTCCCGCGGTCAGACCCACGGTTTCGTAGGTCTCGAACCACGATGGATCGAGTTCCGACGCAGTCTCGATATGAAGAGCTGGAACCTCTCGTTCGCGACAGAGCGCCACCAGTTCCTTCGTATTGTTGGAATTCCGACCACCCACGACGACCATCGCCTCGACCTGGCCGAGCAGCCGTTCGAGAGCCCGCTGGTGGTCCTTGGTCGGCAGGCAAACCGTATCGATGAACCGGATCTCGGCTCCGGGGTTACGCAACTCGATCGCCCGGCGGACCGACTTGACCAGCCGCTCGGGAGTGGTGGTCTGACAGACGATACCCAGACGCTGATAAGGGTACTGCACGACGTCATTCTCAGATTCGACGACAGCGACACTGGGCAGATCCTCGGCGATTCCGAGAACTTCGACGTGTCCTTTGCGACCGATGATCAGGACGTGATACCCCTCGTCACGCAGAGTCAGCGCGGCCCGGTGCGCCCGGACCACCAGCGGACAGGTCGTGTCAATAAGCCGCTTGCCCGCCTGCTCCAGCCGCGCTCGTTCCCTGTCACTGACTCCGTGCGCCGTGATCAGGACGACCGGAGTCTCGGCCAGAACATCGCGAGCCGATTCCCCCGTTGATCGGAACCCTCGCCGTTCGAGCTGGTCCTGGACCGTTGGGTTATGGACCAGCTCACCGTGGATCGTCACCTCGTCGGGCCGGTCGACGCGTTTCATGATCGCCAGGGCGTCGCGGACGCCAAAACAAAGCCCCAGGACATCGGCTCGAATCACTCGCATGGCTTTCCCTCTACTGGGATCAGTTTGACGATCACGAAGCCTGGGTAGCTTTGCAACGTAAAGTGGATAGGCATAAAGTAATTCCTTTTTGATGGGTCCACCCGATCAGGATCAGGCGGGGGTCAATCCGTCGGTTAGTGAAGGACTCGACGCCTTGTCGGATCGGGCGGCGGCCAGGGCGTCGGCGACAACGTTTTCGAGAACGTTGATATATTCGAGGAACCGTCGGTTTCCCTCGTCGGTGAGCCGACAGAGGGTTTGAGGCCGATTTTTGTGAAGTCCCTTCCAGACCTCGACCAGTCCGGCCTCGTGGAGAACCTGGAGGTGCCGGCTGAGGTTGCCGTCGGTCAAGGAACAGAGATCCTTCAACTCATTAAAGAGCAATCCGTTGGGATGAGCGACCAGCGACGTGAGAATTCCCAGGCGGGCCTTCTCGTGAATGATCCGCTCCAGTCCGTCGTAGGCAAACCGACCACCGTCGGTGATCGGTGTTTTATTCGATCTGGCCATGGTCCCGTTCCAGGGTCCGGTAAAGGACGACGGCCGCAAGAAGCTGCCCGCCGCCGAACTCTATTCCCATCGTCCAGGGCGACAGTGCCCATTCCCCCTGCGCGATCGCCAGACTCAGGAGACCAGCGACCAGATAATAGACCGCGACTCCAAACGTCGCTCGAGGTAGCAGTCGTCGCGAGGCAAAGATTCCCAGACTGAAGAAGATCGACCAGATTCCCGGCAAGACCCAGAGGATTGACTCCGCCGAGCGAGCCAGCACCAGCGTCAACAGACCACCGGCCACCACGCAAGGCAGAAATTGCTCGACGGCGAGCCAGGTCTGTTCGCGAGCCCAGCGTGACGAGTGCCAGGCTCGAAGGGTCATCTCGATCGCCGCGGCAAGAATCCCCACGGCCGCCGCTCCGATCCAGAGCGTCAAATAGGAACGGATATCGCTTGTGGGTTCGGGAATCCAGGCCGACTGGGCGACCGCAGCCGCACAGGCCACCACGCCCGAGAACGCGACCGGAACCGACCGATAGCCGCGAAAAACCTCCGTCCGGGCAATCTGCTGTCGGATCTCGGAGATCTGGCTCAAAGCCTCGCGAAGCTCCATGCCCGTTACCTCCACCCCTCACCGCAAAACCGACCCGATTGTGAATCAGGACGCTTTGCATGGTAAAGCCCTGGTCGAGTCCCGTCAAGTCCTTGGGTGATTCGTCGCGCAAGAAATGCAACAAGCCGACCTCCAGAGTGACCTGGTCGTCGGCTTGTCGAATATTGATTGCCTGGGTGGCAGACGCGACTCAGGGGATTGTGACCCGGAGCCCCACCAGCTGTTGAACCATCATCAGGAAGAAGAGACACGCCGCGAGGGCAACTACCAACTGCGAAAGGTTTCCGAGCACCAGTCGGCAACGGCCCCCTCCGACCGACAAAACCCCACTCCGGAGCGAGATCATCAGACCCGTACCGATCAAGGTCAGAACGGTCGTGACGATCACGAAGTCTTTCAGGTATTCCAGAAAACTCATCGTGAATCACTCCTGTATCGGCTCCCGCCCGCTCTCGCGCGGTCAGGTCATTATAACGAGGAAGGCAAACTTGAGACCAATCCGCGACGAAACGAACCGAGGGACAAAACACCCTGACAGTCACGGCATCCCCCGAACGGCTCGTCCAGTAAGGTCGCTCCAATTTACCATCTCTTTTGAAAATAGGAAATCTGGGGGAGATCGGCGAAATGGATTGGGTGTGCGGATCAATCTGATCGAGTGAAACGGCAGCGTCAGTGAAGGGAGACATCAGGAAGACCGAAGAGTTGTCGAGCATTTCGGGTCGTGGCGGCGGCGAGATCGGTCACGAGCATCCCCCGGATCTCCGCAAGTCGGGCCGCGGTCTGAGCCACACGTGCCGGTTCGTTGGTCTGGCCGCGAAACGGATGGGGGCTAAGATAGGGGGAGTCGGTCTCAACCAGTAAGCGGTCAATGGGAACCTGAGCCGCGGCGGTTCGAAGGGGGTCGAGCGATTTGTTCGCGAAAGTCAGCATTCCAGCGAACGAGAGATGAAGTCCAAGATCGAGAATCTCGCGAGCTTCGTCCCAGGAGCCGGTAAAGGAGTGCAAGACCCCTCGGATCGGACGACCCAGCCGACGAAGCTGGCCGACAATATCCGCGTGGCAGTCGCGGCTATGAATAATGACCGGTCGATCAAATTCGTGGGCAAGTTCGAGGTGGCGGGCGAAATAGTCCTGCTGGAGATCGAATGGCGTCCGGTCCCAGTGTCGGTCGAGGCCGGTCTCGCCCAGGGCCACGACCCGGGGATCAGACGCGAGGGTCTTGATGACGTCCCAATCGCCGGGAGCGGCCTCGGCCGCGTTATTGGGGTGGATGCCGACCGAGGCGAAAACTCCCGGTCGTCCCTCGGCAATGGCGAGGACCGACTGGCTATCCTCGGCGGTCGTTGCCACCGCGATTACCTGGGTCACTCCTGCCTGGATGCAATGACGTAATACCTCGTCAAGACGGCTCTTGAGCCGAGGATCGTCGAGGTGAGCATGCGTATCGACCAGCGCCGGAAGCGAACTCATGACGTCTCACCCGTCTCTGACCCGGGTATCGATTCCTCAAAAAAACCGATCAGTTCGAGCCGATAGCCAGTGACATGAAATCCCTTGTCGGCCAGCTTGGGACCGAGATCGGGATCGATCTTCGCGATCAGATCGGGGTCGAACGGAGTGGGAACATCCTCAACCACGCCCGAGCGCAAACAGCGCAGATGATAATGGTGGTCACTCCGGGCGTCGTAGCGAGCCGATCCGTTGGCGGCGACGAGCCGGGTGGCCAAACCCGATGCAACCAGGGCGTCGAGCGCCTTGTAAACCGTCGCGAGACTGATGGAGGGGACCACCACCTTGACCCGGCGATAGAGATCCTCCGCCGACGGATGATAATGAGCCTGCCGGAGCTGGTCGTAGACGGCGGCTCGTTGCCGGGTCAGTCGCCAGCCGGCCGCCTCGAGAGCCGACCGGAGGTCGGCGCCAACTTCAGGTTCGGGCTGGCTCGATGGGTCCATGTCCGCTAACGTTCCGCCGGTAGAATCAGGTGCGATCGACGAGCGACGATCGAGACCCTCGTTGATGGTTGCGCGTCTCGGAAACCCTCGTGAGCTATTGTCGGTTCGCTTGACACTCGTGTCAACTCGCGGTTAGGATAGACCTTGGGGCCGTATTCCAAAGACGGCAGGCGCGAACGTTGGGTCCGGGTGCGACGCGAAGCTTTCCTCGAGCGGCATCGAGTGGAAAAGCGGGTCAAGCGTCGCCCCGATCGGAACGTGACGAGATATGACCGGGGACGCGCCTGTCGAAATCAGGGCGCGGCTTCCGGTTGAATCTTTTCCGTCTCGCATCTTGCCCAGTTTCGTTCCGCCTCGGAGGGGTCTCATGAGCGTCGATTTGGTAAGGATTGTCGACAGTATCCACCGCGACAAGAACATCCCCAAGGATGTCTTGTTCGAGGGGATCGAGTCGGCCTTGGCCACGGCGGCCAAGAAGCATTATCCCGACGCCGAGGAGATCTCCGTCAAGATCGACCCCGAATCGGGTAAGATCGTGACCACGACTGACGGTAAAGCCGTCACCCCACCCGACTTCGGTCGAATTGCCGCCCAGACCGCCAAGCAAGTCATCATTCAGAAGATTCGCGAAGCCGAACGCGATAGTTTGTTCGATGAATTCGAGGATCAACGCGGCGACCTGATCACCGGCACGATCCAGCGGTTCGAAGGTGGCGCGGTTACCGTTAACCTCGGCAAAACCGACGCCCTCCTGCCGCGTTCCGAGCAAATTCCCGGTGAGAGCCATCACCCTGGCGAGCGTGTCCGGGCCGTGATCCTTGATGTCCGCAAAGTGGGCCAGCGGATCAAGATCATCCTCAGCCGGACCCACCCCGATTTCGTGCGTCGGCTCTTTGAACTTGAAATCCCCGAGATCGCCGACCAGATCATCTCGATCCGGGCCCTGGCTCGTGAAGCCGGCTATCGGTCCAAGGTCGCCGTCACCTCGATCGATGCCAAGGTTGACGCCGTGGGGGCCTGCGTCGGCGTCCGAGGAACCCGGATCAAGAATATTGTCGACGAACTGGGAGGAGAGCGGATCGACATCGTTCGCTGGAACGAGTCACTCCAGGTTCTCATCCCGAACGCGTTGCAGCCGGCCGAGATCGATGAGGTCATGCTCTGTCAGTTGCTCGGTCGCGCGATCGTTCTGGTTCGCGAGGATCAGCTCTCGCTGGCAATCGGTCGTCGCGGTCAGAACGTCCGGCTGGCGTCGAAACTCGTCGGCTGGGATATCGAGATCATGACCAGCGAGGAACTCGATGAGTTGATCGAGAAAGCCGTCGTCTCGTTCACCCGGATCGATGGGGTCGACACCAACCTGGCCGAGAAGCTCGTGGAGCAGGGCATCCTGAGCTATGACGACCTCTCGGTCATGGAAATCGACGACCTGGTCAATACAATCGAAGACCTGAACGAGGAACTGGCCGTCGAGATCGTCGGTCGAGCCGAGGTCCTCGCCGAGGAACAGGCCGATGAGATGCCCCGGCGCAAGGGGGCTCGTCCGCAACAGCCGGCCAGTGTTCCGACCGCCGAATCCACGGCCGTCGAATCGAATTCAGGGGAGGGGGCAAGTAATGGCGAAGCGGAGCCTCGGGCCAGCCTTGCCGACCTGTTCGATGACGAGTCGGAATCCACCTCCAGCCCGGAGATGCACGACTTGAGCCTGGCCGCCGAGGAGTCCAACCTGGTCACCAACGGTCACGAGGTCACCCAGGCGCCCAGCGATGCCGACCAGTCGGAGATGATCCGGCTTGTGACTGACGCGGCGGAATCACCAACCAGTCCGGAAGAACTGATGGTGAGCGACGCCGGAGACGACGCGAATCAGCCCGAACCGTTTCTGTCGGCCGGTACCACCGGGTCGGCTGCGGAACCGGCGGATGATGAGACGACTGATCAAGACACCGAGAAACCTAAGGATCATTCCGGGGAGTAATCTGGACATGAGTCAACCATGAGGCCCGTGAAGGGTCACAGACCGCGTGCCAACCGAAGCGCGTCACGTCCTCCTCCTTCCTGTACGACCAACCTCGCTCTTGATGGTTCGTCGTGAGGAAGGAGTAAACTGGACTTGGCACGATCGGTTGGCGGAAACCACAATACCGATCGTGTCGGCCCGGCCGGTTCCGGCCGTCAGCCATTCCAGGAGGAGTCGCCTTTGTCCACGCGTGTCCACGAGTTGGCGAAAGAGTTAGGGTTGAAGAGTCAAGATCTGCTCGAGAAAATTCAGGGATGGGGGCTTGATGTCAAGCCCAGCATTTTCGCCGGTCTGGCCCAGGACCAGATTGATCGTATTCGGGGGTTGATGACCGGTCCTGCCGAGCCGGCTTCCACACCGCCCCCTCAGTCGTCGGCGCGACCTAGCCCCACTCCCTCGGAGACGCCCGCCATCAGCCCCACAGCTCCCGTGGCGAAACGGCCGGTAACCGCCTCGACCGCGGCGGAACCGACCCCGCCCATCACACCGCCGGCCGCCGCCCCGGCGCCTGAGTCCGCCGTCACCGAGCCCGTCTCGGCTCCGTCGGCGTCCGCGCTCCCGACACCCCCCACCAGCGCCGTCACTGTTCCTTCGGCACCGACTTCGCCGCCGAGTCCGCCCCGGCCCGCCCCCACGCCCGCCCCCGGTCCGGGTCTGAGTTCGAACCCAAGCTCCGCGCCTGCCCCGTCGGGCCCGCGATCGGGTGGCTTGACGTCACCGCCTCGCCTCGGCAGCGGTGGCGGTCCGATCTCCCGGCATATGGGACATCGCGATCGACCGCCCGGTAGTGGTGGTCACGACGGAGGCGGGTCGGCCGCGCCGTCGCAAAATCCGCCGCCTGGACAGCCGGCACCCCGGCCCAGCGGTCCCAATCCGGGAGCCACGCAGACCGCCCGCGCTGAGTTCCGGCCCAACCCGGCCACTCCGCCGCCGCTCAAGCAAAGCGATTATATCTCGCCGACCGGTGTCCGGACGTCGATGAATCGGCCGTCAAGTCCTTCAAACGAAGGGCGAAGGTCCGATGGCGACCGTGATTCGGGCGGTCGATCGGATGGTCCGGGTCGCGGTCCGCTTCCGGGGGGTGGCGCTCGGCGTCCCTTACCTCCCGTCGCGGCCAATTCGGCACCTTCTGCCCCGCCCCGGCGCAACGATGGCCCTCGGCCCGGCGCTGGAGGCGGTCCCGAGGTGAAGACGCAACGCCCCGACCGTAAGTTCACGCCCGAAGACTTTGCCCGGATGCGTCAGGCGGCACAGAACGGCGGGGGGGTCGAAGCTCCCGCCGCGCCCGGTCGTCCCGGTCAAGGTCCGAATCGTGGACCCGGCTCCTCGCCATCGTCACCGTTCCGGACTCCGCCGAATCCAGGGCAGTCGCAAGCGCGTGGCCCCGGAGGTCCTGGCGGACCGCCCGGAATGGGTCAGCCCGGCCCGGTCCTGCGACGTGGCGGGCCTATCGCTCCGCCACCGATGGTCCCGGCGATCATTGATGACGAGGAAGAGAAGAAGAAAGCCGCCGGCCGGATCGGCTCCCCCGCCGATCGCGCCGGTCGTCGAGCCAAGCGCAACGAACGGGCGAACGAGCGGATCAAGTCGCCGGTCCCCGTCTCCGCGCTTACTGGTGAAGCGGCCGAGGAAGAAGGACGCGGCGGTCGCCGTCAGGGCGGGCGTAAGCCGCAGCTCAAACGCGGGCAGCAAGCCCCTCAGCGCAAGTCTCACGCGGAGATCGAGCACCCGATCACGGTCCGGAGCCTTTCCGAGGCGATCGGCGTTCGGGCAAACGACCTCATCCGCAAGATGATGAATAGCATGGGGCTGGCGATCAACATCAACGCCAACCTCGAAGACGAAGCCGCCGAAATACATCGTGAATTCTGGCCGAAGCATCTGGGCAAAGCTTAGCGCCAAGTCCTGCCCTGGCGCCGATGATAGGTCAGCGCCGCGCGCAGGCAGGGCGTCAGCGGCCCCTCGGGCAGAGGTCC
>JAJYCH010000806.1 GCA_021778575.1 Planctomycetota bacterium | reverse complement strand
AATCCAGATGAAGTACGGCCCCAACGGCGAGCGACTGATCACCAAGATCGACCGGGTGAGCAAGCCCGGCTGCCGGAAGTACGCCGGCTACAAGGACCTCAAGCCGATCCTCAACGGGATGGGTATCCAGATCCTGAGTACCCCCAAGGGCGTCATCAGCGACCGCCGTGCCCGGGCCGAAAAGGTCGGCGGCGAAATCCTGGCGCTGATTCACTAAACCGGCACCGGCCCGCGAGGCGCTTCGAGTGCTCGCCGCCTCGTCAGAAGCGTCGGACGATCCACCGGCTTGGTTGCCGGTCGTCGATCTCCGTTGAGCTTCCTCGTAGGCGACCCGCATCTCAAAGACCCGCGACTTGCGAGAGGATAAGATTCCATGTCCCGTATCGGTCGTAAGCCGGTGACCGTCCCGGCCGCAGTCAAAATTTCGATCGCCGACTCGACAATCCAGGTCGAGGGGCCCAAGGGTAAGCTGACGTTCAAGCATCGCGAGTCAATCGGCGTCAGCTACGACGAGGCCGGCAAGCAGATCCTGATCACCCGAGCCGATGACGAACGCGAAAATCGAGCCCTCCACGGGCTGACCCGAAGCCTCATCGCCAACATGGTCGAAGGGGTGACAACGGGTTACACGAAGAAGCTCGAAATCGTCGGCGTCGGTTACCAGGCCCAGTTGAAGAAGGCCAACACCGTGGCGCTTCAGGTCGGCTTCGCCAACCAGGTCGTTCTCGAAGCCCCGGCGGGCGTCACCGTCGTGGTCAACGACCCGACCCACATCACGATCAGTGGGGCCGACAAGCAGGCGGTCGGCCAGTTCGCCGCCGTCGTGCGCAAGGTCCGTCCCCCCGAACCCTACAAGGGCAAGGGAATTCGTTACGAAGGCGAAGTCGTCCGCCGGAAGGCCGGTAAGGCCTTCGGTGCCAAGTAATCCCCGGACGCGACCCACCGCGTCGAAGCATTTTACCAACGTCGGGGCTGGGCGTCCGGTCGGGATCGGCCGCCCCGGAACCCCCCTCGTGTCGATAAGGACCGTTCGGTGAACCAGCGCAAGATCGTCGAAACCCGCCGGCTCCGCCGCCAGCGTCACGTCCGCAAACGGCTGCACGGCACGCCCGAGCGTCCCCGCCTGGCCGTCTTCCGGAGCTCGAAGCATATCTACGCCCAGGTCGTCAACGACGACACGGGTATGACCCTGGCCTCGGCCAGCACGCTCGACGCGGATGTCCGGCGCGACCTGACCTACGGCGGCAACAAGTCCGCCGCGACCGTCGTTGGCAAGCTGATCGCCGAGCGAGCCAAGGCCGCCGGTATTGACAAGATTTGCTTCGACCGTCGAAGCTACAAATATCATGGCCGGGTCCAGGCCCTGGCCGACGCCGCCCGCGAGGCGGGACTTCAGTTCTAATTCTTGAGTGGTCAGTTGTCGGTGGTCAGTGGTCAGCAAGACAATCCATCAATACAAGTTCCGTGAACAGTGGTTGGTGTCTTCGTGGTCGCGCCTGACGGACCACTGGTCACTGGCCACTGACCACTACTGAAGGGGATGACCGTGTCGAGCGATAATCGGGATCGAGATCGCGACCGAGGAGAATGGTCGGAAAGCGTGGTGGCCATCCGTCGGTGCGCCGCGGTGGTCAAGGGCGGCCGTCGGTTCAGCTTCAATGCGCTGGTTGTCGTGGGCAACGGCAAGGGGCAGGTGGCCTGGGGCTACGGCAAGGCCAACGAGGTTCCGCCGTCGGTCGAGAAGGGCGTCAAGGACGCTCACAAGCAGATGAATCGGGTCAACCTGAAGGGGCATACGATCCCCCACCGGGTGATCGGCAAGTACGGCGCGGCCCGCGTTGTGATGCTTCCGGCCAGCCCCGGTACCGGCGTGATCGCCGGTGGTGCTGTCCGGGCCGTCGTCCAGGCCGCCGGGATCACCGACATCTTGACCAAGAGTTACGGTTCCACCAACAAATTGAACATCGTCAAGGCGGCCATCCACGCCCTGACTCAGCTGCGGACCAAAGAAGAAGTCGCGCGGCTCCGGGGAGTGGCACTCTGATGCAATTGCACGACGTTGACCAGGGCATTCATAAGTACAAGAAACGCAAGCGAATCGGTCGAGGCACCGGCTCGGGCCACGGCAAGACCGCGAGCAAGGGGCACAAGGGGCACTCCTCCCGTCAGGGGTTCAAGCAGAACCCGCTGTTCGAGGGTGGACAGATGCCGCTGGCCCGGCGCGTTCCCAAACGAGGCTTCGTCAACGGTGCCTTCAAGAAGGATTTCGCGATCATCAACCTCGATCGGATCGACGAGGCCTTCGAGGCCGGCGCCGTGATCGATGAGACCGCGCTCCGGGCCAAGGGGCTGGTCAAGGGCCGCCACGACGACGGGATCAAGATCCTTGGCGACGGTTCGGTCACCAAGCCGTTCACGATCCACGCCGCGAAGTTTAGTGAGTCGGCCGCCGCCAAGATCACCGCCGCCGGTGGCTCGGTCGTTTTCGTCTGATCGCGAGCTTGCGGTTGTCGGCGATTCGCGGTCAGCCGGTTGTCCAATATCGTTGCCGGCTTGACCGCTCGTTTTTTACCTTCCCGCAGTACGCCGACCGCTTCGGTTTCATCCCCAGGAGGCATCGTGGATAAGCTCTTCACGATCTTGTTCAAAGTCCCGGAAC
Organism: Planctomycetota bacterium; assembly: GCA_021778575.1. Classification (GTDB taxonomy): domain Bacteria; phylum Planctomycetota; class Planctomycetia; order Isosphaerales; family Isosphaeraceae; genus Tundrisphaera. The sequence goes on along the minus strand of JAJYCH010000806.1, from coordinate 122 downwards.
TTCAGCGCAAGATCCTGATGACGGCCATGTTTCTGGCCATCTACCGGATCGGGTTCTACGTCCCGCTGCCGATCGTGAACCAGGATCAGCTCAAAAACTGGCAGGACCAGTTGAGCACCAAC
>JAJYCH010000805.1 GCA_021778575.1 Planctomycetota bacterium | reverse complement strand
CCGGGGTATAGGTGAACGAGCCGTTGGCGTTGAGCGCCACCGTGCCGTGCGCCGGCTGGGTCACGACTGACGCCGTCAGCGGGAGGCCCAGCGGGTCGACGGCACCGGCCAGCACGCCCCGGCCGAGATCTTCCGCGCGGATCGCGTCGATCTGGGCGGAGCCCAGGGCCGAGCCGTAGACCCGGACGTCGTCGATCCAGGCGGGCGGGGTACGGTTAATGCCGAATGCTGAGGTAGCGCCGATCACGAAGGGCGCCGAGTCGGGTCCCAGCGGGAATGCAAGCGTCGTGCTGCCGAGGCTCGCGACCGAGTTGGCCGGGTCGCCGACGAAATAGTTCAGCACGCCGTTGGCGTCGTATGTCACCGCCACGAAGACCCACCGCTCGGCCGCGCCCAGGGCGTTGGAGGTGAAGCCCTGGCCGTTCGCGTACCCGCTCTGATACTGGTACGCGTTGAAGTCGAGCGCGAAATTCCCGGCCGAGAGGGGATTGGAGTTCGAGTACGGCCTCGTGATCCGCAACTCCCAGCCCCCGGCGCCGGCCGGCTCGGTATTCGTGTTCTGGCTCATCAGGACCGACTGATCGGCCGGGACGGCGCGCATGTTGACCCAGGCGGTGAGGGTGATGGCGCTCAGGTTCTGGAGTTTGGCCGGGGCGCCGGCCGAGACGGAACCCAGGCCGGCCGTCAGGTTTTCGGGGACCTTCACCGAGTGGTCGATATATTCCAGAAAGCAGACCAGGGCCAGCCCCAGCCCGAAACTGAAAACAATGCAGGCACAGGTGTAGATCATCCGGTTCGGCTTGACCGGCACGATCGGCTCGAACGCCTGGTCGATGATCTCCACCGGCTCGTTCCGCGACTTGGTGAGCAGGTCGAACTCGGAGATTCGTTGCTTCAGCTCGGTGATCTGCTTGGTCTTGTTCGAGCGATCTTCCATCAAGGTCATATACTTATGATACGCCGGCATGCCTTCGCGCATCTCGACCATGGCCTGTTCGCGCTGGCCTTCCAGCGACCGGATTCCTTCGACCGACTCGGCGACGATCTCGCGATAGACCTCGGCCGGCGACAGAGCTTCCGCCCGGCCATTATTGTTGCCGGAGAGATCGGCGATGTCGGCGTCGATCATCGCCAGATCTTCGCGGGAATGCTTGATCGACGGGTCGGACGGATTCTTGGCGATCCCCTCGGCATTCTTCAGTCGCTTGACCATGCTTTTCCGCTTCAGCTCAAGGTCGGCGATCTTCTGGGCACGAACCGCGTCGCCCGGATCACGGGAGGCCGGGCGAGCATCTTCGAGCATGGCCTGGTGGCTGATGGTCGTCGCCTGCTGTTGCTGGAAGTAGAGCTGCTGGGTGAGCGCCTCGTAGCGGGCCTCGCTCAGGTTCTTGCCGCCGGGGGCAAGGCTCCGGTTGTCGGTCAGCAGACTTTCCAGGTCGAGCTGGATTTTCTTGAGTTCCTCGGCATGTTTGCTCAGCGTGACCAGCGCGTCTTCCTTCGCCCGGTTGGTGGCACTCAGGCTCTTGTCTCCCATCCGATTCTTGAACCGGTTGAGGAGGAGATTCAGCGTCTTGGTGATCCGGTCGGGATCTCGACCATCGAACGTGATGATGTACTGGTTCGACCTATCGTATGGCTTCAGCTTGAGCGCGTTGATCAGGTCGGACTCGGGATCGCCCTCCAGGGCCGAGGCCGGCAGGCCGAGCGCGGGGTCGCGAATGATTTCCTTGATCAGGTTCTTGCTGGTGAGCAAGGCGATGGCGTTGGGGACGTATTTCTCGTCGCTGCCTTCGCTCCGGCTGCTTGATCCGTGGCCGACCATGCTGTCGATGTTCGAGTCGACGTGCGGCTGCTTGACCTCGATCCGGGCGGTGACCTGATAGATCGCCGGGAGCCGGAGGACCATCAAGGTTCCGGTGGTCGCCAGCGGGATCGCGATGATCAGGACCAGCCAGATTCGCCGCCGGATGGCCCGGAGATAATCAGCGGCCGATTTGGCCGAGGAGGCCGTGGTGGGCGACGAGTGAACCGTCGCCACCAGCGGACGCGGGCTATTCGGATTCGTATACGGTTGAATTCCATCCATGGATCAATCGCCTCCAGTCATTCTTCCCCGAGCGATCGAGCCGGCGAAACCGGGCTCGAGGACCTACCGAGGACGTCGCGAATCCAGACCAAAGGCGCCCGAGCCGATGGGGACGGAACAAGTTCCCGGGTCGCGGAACCCGCGCGGGCCATCGGTTCGACCGGAGCGCCGATCAAGGCGTTTCGTTCGGTCTCGACTTCGGGCGGGCAATCCGAGTCCCGATCGAAGAGTGTCGAGAACAGTCGTTCCAGCCGCTCGGCCGACGCGAGTGACAGCCGCTGGACAAACCGGAACGCGATATCCGCCGCCAGACTTGAATCCGCGGTCTGGTGAATCGAGACGATAAAGAGCAGGTCTCGTCCACTCGACAGTCGGAATGTGGCCTCGGGTCCCGACAGGGCGCCAGGCCCTCTCAGCCCCTCGGCCGAACCACCCTCGCGCTCGAAGACCGTGATTCCGTCGCGCGTGCAGCAGAGGCTCAGATGATCGCAACCGAGCTTCTCGGTCGCCGTCTTCATGATCTCCCAGATCCCGCTCAAGGTCTCCGAGAGTTCGATCCGCTGGATCGCTTCCCAGGTGACCTTGGCGGCGAACCGCTCTTGCTTGCCACGAACCAGTCGCGACTGGAAGTCCGACCGAAGGGTCGCCAGCTCGTCGCGACGACTGGTCAGGATCAACAGAAACGCGAGGCAGCCGGAC
>JAJYCH010000804.1 GCA_021778575.1 Planctomycetota bacterium | reverse complement strand
CGTACTACTGCTGGCACCCCGCCCTCTCGGTCGTCGCCAACTGCCGGATGTGCGAGATCGAGGTCGGGTCGAAGGACCCGAAGACCGGCGAGATCAAGATGATCCCCAAGCTCGTCCCGAGCTGCCAGACTCCGGCGAAGGACGGGACGGTCCTGGTCACCGATAGCCCGAAGGTCAAAGAGCATCAGCGGATGATCATGGAATATCTCCTGATCAACCACCCGCTCGACTGCCCTGTCTGCGACCAGGCCGGGATGTGCGGACTTCAGGACTACAGCTACGAATACGGTCAGGCGAACCACCGGTTCGTCGAGGAACGGACCGTCAACCCCAAGAAAGATGTCTCCGACGCCATCGTCCTGAACCAGGACCGATGCATCATGTGTACCCGCTGCGTCCGCTTCACCCGCGAGATCACCCAGACCGGTGAACTTCAGGTGATGTCGCGCGGGAACCATGCCGAGATCAACATCTTCCCGGGTAACCCGGTCGACAATCCGCTTGCCGGCAACGTCGTCGACCTCTGCCCGGTGGGTGCCTTGCTCGACAAGGATTTTCTCCACAAGCAGCGGGCCTGGTTCCTCTCGAAGCACGACTCGATCTGCACCCGTTGCTCGACCGGTTGCAACATCAAGGCCGAGGAAAACCGCGGGCGGATCTGGCGGTTCACCGCGCGGAATAATCCGCTGGTCAACGATTACTGGATCTGCGACGAAGGCCGGGCCAGCTACAAGGCCGCCAACGACGAGGGCTTGATGACCTCGGCCTACGCCCGAAAGGCCGGCGAACTGGGCTCGGTCCCGATCGACCAGGCTATCAACCTGGTGGCGCAGACCCTGGTTCAGGTCAATCGCGATGGTGGTAAGATCGTCGCCGTGATCTCGCCGTTCCTGACCGTCGAGGAAGCTTACCTCCTGGGAATTTACCTCAAAGGACTGAATCCCGACAACGTCCTGGCCCTTGGGCCAATCCCGACGCGAGGGAGCGACTTCACGATCACGCCCGACCAGAACAAGGGGCGGACCGGCGACACCAGCTTCGTCGTCCCTCGACCGTTCACCATCCATGCCGAGAAGTGCCCGAACCGCAAGGGTGTCGAAGCCGTGATGGCCCAACTGCAAAGCTGGGTGACCTCGTTCGAGGTGATCTCCGGCCGGATCGCCGCCGGCGAGTTCCAGGCGCTTTACTTTACCTCGAACGCTCTCGACCCCTGGGGTACCGAGGAAGAAGCCCGGACTCTCCGCGGCGGCGTGAAATTCCTCGTCGTACAGGACACGCTCGTCACCCCGCTGGCGCAACTGGCCGACGTCGTTTTGCCCGGCGGGACTTTCGCCGAGAAGGCCGGTTCTTACGTCAACGCCGATGGCCTGCTTCAGTATGCCGAGGCCGCGCTGCCGCCGCGTGACGGGTCGTTGCCCGACCTCGATATCTTCGCGATCCTGATGGGGCGAACCGGCGGTCCGATCCGCTCGCGTGACATCCTTGCCGAGATGGCCAGCTCGATTCCCGCGTTCTCGGTCGCCGACGGTGGGATCTTGCCCGAGTTCGGCGTCAAACTGGCGACGGACGCCGAATCGGCGCCGGTCGCGGTGGCCGCCGGCGGTCGATTCAGCGATCCCTGGCAAATCCCCCGCTACCTGAAAGGGGATCGGCCCGGCGAGCCCAGTCCGAAGGGGGGCAAGGATGCTTGATTCCGTTCGGCTGGAGTGGAGAATCTGGTCCCGCCTGGATCTGAGAAAGGTAAGCGCCCGATGACCTGGTTCGACTTCTGGGAATTGGTGATCGTGGTGCTGAAGATCGCCCTGGTGATGGGGATCAGCCAGGGGACGGTCGCGTACCTGATCATGCTCGAGCGCAAGATCGCCGCGTGGGCGCAGGACCGGCTCGGTCCGAATCGGGTTGGTCCGTTCGGGCTGATTCAACCGCTGGTGGACGGCGCGAAGATGATCCTGAAGGAGGACGTGACTCCCGATTACGTCGCCAAACCGATCTATATCCTCGCTCCGGCGATCGCGATCGTCGCCTCGATTATCGGCTTCGCGGTCGTTCCGTTCGGCCCGGTGGGAGCGACCGCGCCGGTCGTTTTCGGTCACCGGATCAATTTCCAGATCGCTCCATACGTCGATATCGGGATGCTCTACATCCTGTCGATCGGCAGTCTCGGGGTCTACGGCGTGATCCTGGCGGGCTGGTCGTCGAACAGCAAGTACGCCTTCCTGGGCGGACTCCGTTCGAGCGCCCAGTTGATCAGCTACGAGATCCCGATGGGGATGTCGATCCTCGGAATGATTCTCCTGACCGGCTCGCTCGACCTCAGCCGGATCATGGAATGGCAGGACCGGCACACGTGGGGGATCTTCATCCAACCGCTCGGCTTCCTGCTCTTTCTGGTCAGTGCGTTTGCCGAGACGAACCGTCTTCCGTTCGACTTGCCCGAGGCTGAGCAGGAACTGGTCGGCGGGTTCCACACCGAATATTCGGCGATGAAGTTCGGGATGTTCTTCCTGGGCGAATATCTCCACGTGATCACGGTCAGCTTCCTGACGGTGATCCTGTTCTTCGGCGGCTGGGACCTTCCCTTCGTCTTTGATCAGGATCTGCCCGGCTGGTTCGCGTGGGTCAAACCGTTTGTGATCTGCGCCAAGGTGATGCTGATGATCATCTTCATGATGGTCGTCCGGTGGACCCTTCCCCGGTTCCGCTACGACCAGTTGATGGACCTGGCCTGGAAGACGTTGATCCCGCTGGCCCTGATCAACCTGGTGGCGACGGCCTCGCTGATTTATTTC
>JAJYCH010000803.1 GCA_021778575.1 Planctomycetota bacterium | reverse complement strand
GATTATACTCGGAGGGCTCCGCCAAGGTCAGTCGGATTGTGGGATCGAGACCCATTCCGGATGATTCCAGGCTCATTCGTCAGATCGACCAGGGGGATCTCCACCGATGCGTCGCTGCCTCGCCATGATCGCCGCGCTGGCGCTGGCCCTGGCTTTTCCGGCGACTCCTGATCATTCCGGCGGACATTTTCCGTGGGCGGATGGTCAGCGAGTCGTCTTCCTCGGCGATAGCATCACCCAGGCCGGTCATTACATCGAGGATCTGGAAGCCTATCTTTACACCAGGTTTCCGGATCGGAAGTATGACATCCTCAACCTCGGCCTCTCGGCCGAGACGGCCTCGGGTCTGAACGAGCCGGGGATCGGTCAACCACGACCCGAGATCCTCGAACGGCTCGATCGAATTCTCCAGAGAACCCGGCCCAACCTCGTTTTCGTCTGTTATGGAATGAACGATGGAATCTATCACCCGCCGGACCCGGAACGACTCCGAGCGTATCAGTCGGGGATGAATCAAGTGATCGACCGAATCCAGCGGGACGGGGCCGACTGCACGGTCCTGACCCCGCCCCCCTTCGACCCTCGGCCGATCCTCGACCGGGTCCGCCCGATCGGTGCTCGGGGGTATTCCTATCACACTCCATTCAGCGCTTATGATACCGTCCTGAACAGCTTCTCCGACTGGCTCGTCTCGAAGCGGTCGGTGGGCTGGTCGGTCATTGATCTCCACGGAGCGCTGAACCGGGCCGTCGACACGATCGTTCTGACCAATCCCGGATTTACCATCTCACCCGATGGTGTTCATCCCGACGCATCCGGTCACTGGCTGATGGCCCAGGAGATCCTCCGGTCCTGGAACGTGCCGGCCGAGGTCGATTCGGCGACGATCAACATCCAGGCTCAAGAACCTCCGACCGGATCGATCGCCATGATCCGCGACGGAGCCAGGATCAAGCTTTCGTGGAAAACGCGGATTCCGATGCCCCACGACCCGGAATGGAACTTCCCGCTCGACGAACTCGTGAAGATCGACGATCGGTTCAATCGCCACCGGCTCGCGGTGAAAGGACTCGAAAGCGGGCGGTACACCCTGCTCGAAGACCGGGGACCAGGGCAGGAGCCGACACATCTGGGAAGCTTCGGGAGCGCTGAGCTGGCCAGGGGGCTGAACCTGATCCGGTTGCCCGAACTTTCGACGAATCGTCGAGCCACCCGATTGCGCGAGCGAGTCGTCGAGCGTCATCGGCTGCTCAACCTGGCCTGGGTCGAGGCCATTGGCCATGTCCCGCCCCGACCCGAGAACGTACCCACGTTGAGCGAGGCCCAGGAACAGGCGAGAATCCTCGAAGCCGAGATCAAAACACTCGCCCGACCCACGGTGATCACACTCACTCTGGCGCCCGAAACCGGAAAATGAACTTGTTCGTCCATTCAATCACCCAGCTTGATTGTAAGAAAGATCACAATCACATCCACGTGTCTTTTCGAGTAAAAACGGGCTCGATGAGGTGCCTGACAGTTGGCGACTCGGTCGCTCTGGGCGAGACGACCTTCATGAACAACGCCTCCAAAAGGGGATCGTGGTTAAGTCTCCGGCAACGCCAACGAGCTTTCCGGCAAAATGGCGGTGTCCGAACGAACGTCGTCAAGTCGGCGATCGATGGCGAGACTTTGGCGAGCTTGTTCGCCGGAACGGGCCGGATTCTGTCGATTCCCGGTTCGACCGACCCATCCGTTGACCTCCATCCATCGCCCTGGGTGACTCGGTCATCACCACGCAGATCGAGGCCGGATCTCAGTCGAACACCATGCCCTGATCGGTCAACCGATAGGGCCGGATCTCGTCCGACGCCGCGCTCCCGCGATGCTTGGCGACGTAGAGGGCTCGTCCCATCCGACCGGATTCTTTGGTCCGACCCATCAAAACGATCGTGTTGGCGTTCGCGAAGATGTCCCCCTCGGTGATCGGTTGAGCCATCAGGTCGTCGAGCAGGACGTGGGGCGTCGTGTAGAGGTAGAGACATCCGATCGATCGATGATCATAGCGGTGGGCGTGGACCCGTTCGGCATTGGCCCGATAGAGTTCGCGAAAGACCTCGCGAGCCGCCCATTCGTCCTCCTTCCGGAGAACTTGCTGATAGAGGTACTCGAAGAACTCGAACTGGATCGACTCGGCGAACCGCTCGGTCGGCTCGATCCCATCGACCACGACCCGCCGCGAACCTCGGACGAACTGGGCATAGAAATAGGCGGCGGCGCCCCGAAGAACCCGCGCCAGGTCCGACTTCCAGGCGTGCCACTCATCCGGTTCGAGATCGCGCTTCGTGACCCGGCGGCCCGCTCGGGCGAATGGATGGAAATAATCTCCCAGTGGCTTCGCGAAGTCCCAGACCGGGTCGAGATCCACCGGCCCATCGACCAGGTGCTCGCTCAGATCCCAGCCAAACTGTTCGCGAGCATAAGCTTCGTGATTCTGGCCATCGCCCCGGCTCGAAAGGTCGCAGATCACCCCGCGATGCCCGTCGGCGGCCAGTCCAGCGTCGGCCCACTTCAGCCCGAGCTGGGTTTTACCGACCCCGGTGGCCCCGGCCAGAACCGTCAAGGTTCCCGGCAACAGCCCACCGCCGAGCATCTGATCCAATTCCTCGACCCCAAAACCTTGCCGAGCCGTCGCCATCGCCACTAATCCTCCCGATCACTCGCCTCGTCTGGTGAAGCGAGTCATCATAGGCTCGGTCGAGCATCCCGGACAAGGCCGACCGGCTTCGATCAGCGCTTCCCTTCGCCATC
>JAJYCH010000802.1 GCA_021778575.1 Planctomycetota bacterium | reverse complement strand
GCCCGAATTCATGGCGGATCAGTTCCTTGGCCTCGGCATAGGCCAGATCGCGGGCGTCCAGGTCAAGGTTCCCGTCGTGCATCAGCCCTTCCTGAATCGTGAGGGCGATCAGGCGGCGGCGCAGCGCGCGGCGGACGGCGGCGAAGCTGGAGGCGGCGATCTTCTGGAAGATCGTCATCACGAACCCGAGCGCTCGCCCCTTGTTGCCTTGGCGCTTGGCCAGGGCGAAACCGTCCATCAGATAAACCTGGAGAGCGTTGTAGAACTCCCTCTCAGGCTCCGACATCACGAACGACTCGGTGTGGACCCAGCGGCGAGCAAAGAGCGTCGAGCCGTCGGGACGACAGGCGTCGGCTTTCGTCCGTCGGAAGATGATCGGGTTCAACCGATGGCGGTTCTCCACCATGTCGTCCTGGCTCTTGAACAGGGTGCCGTCCAACAACTGGGTCAGCATCCAGAACCGGAAATGGTCGCCCTGGTGGGGTGTCGCCGAGAGCAGCAACAGATCACGGCAATGGGCCTTCAAGACCTCGGCGAGTCGGAAGTTTTCCGTCTTCTCGACCTTGCTCCCCCGGCGATAGGCCGCCAGGTGGTGGGCCTCGTCGAAGACCACCAAATCCCAGGGTGGTGCGTCCTGGAGTCGTTTGATTCGAGGGCGCATCTTCAAGGTGTCGATGCTGGCGATCAGGCGATCGTGGCGGGCGAAAGCGTTGGATTTACGGTCGGTCACGTCCCCTTCGCTGCCGAAGACCTCGAAGTTGAGATTGAAGACCTCGTTGAGTTCTCGGTGCCAGTTATTAACGAGCCCCGCCGGTACAACCATCAATGCCCGGTTAAGTTCGCCTCGACTGGCCAGTTCCCGGAGAATCAGGGCAGTCTCGATAGTCTTGCCGAGGCCGACCTCATCGGCGATCAGGAACCGCCTGGGGGACGATGTGGCGATCCGGTGCGTGAGAACGACCTGGTGGGGCAGCAGGTCGATCCTGGCCGAGGTCAGGGCGGCGGCGCTGTCGAGAAGCGGGAGGGCGTGGGCTTGATAGGAGAGCCAGGCCCTCCTCGCACGTCGCTCCCCGGCGGCAGCATGATGGACGATCTGCTCGGAACGCCCCAGGGTCAGGGTCAGGGATGTTGTCGGAACCTGACGCTCGCCGATCCCGAAGAAGATGCGCGCGTAGCCGTTGGAGGACGACTCAACGACGACGCCCTCGCCAAACTCGGCGTGCTGGACCCTTTGACCGGGTTGGTAGGAAATCCCTTCCTCGACGGTCATGAAATCCTCGGATGGAACAGCCCGATCCCTTGTTCTGCCTTCTTTTCGTTGGTCACGATGCGACGGAGACCGTCTTGCGCACCATTGAACAGGCAGCGACTCAGAGGGATTTGTTGCCCCTTGAACTCGGTGCCGCAGTGCCAGTAGTGCGTGTCATCGCTGGTGTGGTAGTCGATTCGCTTATGGTCGGCGATCCAAAAGACGAGGCTCGCCTCGGTGCCGCCTCCGGCCACGTTCTCCTGGTAGGAGATGATCGCCGGATAGATCGTCTTCTCCAGCCAGAGTACCGCTTCCTCGGGAGGGAGGGAGTCGATGGCGCTTTCCAGTCCACCGACGACGAGGCAGATTTCATTAACCAAAGGCAAATCGGCTTCGGGCCAGCCCACCTCATGGAGCAGGAGGAAGCTCCGGACACTGATGACCTGGCGGGCGGCGCAAAATGATGAGAGTGCTTCGGCATCCCAGAGGAGCGAAATCCCACGGCGCAACCAGATGTCGTCGAGCAGCGGTGGTCCCATCGGTTACGCCCCTTCTTCGAGGAGGTCGAACAACATCCGCTGTTCTTCGACCTTCTTCACATTCTTGGTCTGCCAGGATCGGTAGAGTTGTAGGGCGGTCTTGGCGGCATCCTTGATCGTGGCGTTACCGCCGTGTCTAGTAAGCCAATCCAGAAGATCGGAGTTGGCCGGATGTGGGGAGAAATTGGGGTTATTGAGCGTGTCGGTGAGTTTGAGCCCGCTATTTTCAAAGCATGCTCCGACCATAAACATTACTTGATCAAAATCTCGACTTACGGCGTCTCGCCTAATGCCTTTGAGGCTTTGTGCCCATTCCAACGGAGAGATGGGTGTGAAGACCTTACCCTTCTCTTCGCACCAACCTCGGTCGATAAATTCCTGCGGAGAGACGCCGGTTCCTCGAAGATACTTTTGCATTTGATCCCGAGGAAGGGAGAGTCGGTCCCCAAAAAGCCGGAAGAACTGACGAGTGTAAGCCTCGGCCAGGACTGGAGGACTTTCGGAAGCGGTATCGGCATCATCTTCGAGTAGTTGGTTGATGGCGAGGAGAGCTTCTCTCACAGTAAAATTTCTACCCTCTTCAACATAAACCTGACCATAGTGCTTGGAAAAGTATTCCAAAGCCTTGCCTCGTCGAATCACTTGCAGATCGGCCCCTTGTAATCCGGCTTTTTGATGCTGTTCTAATATCTCTCGAAGTTGGCCAACGTCCTGCATGATCTGCCGACGCAGCTTGGCCCAACTTACACGTTTCGGCTCTTCCATTCTCTTGCGACATACATGGATAATGTCATATTCAATCAATTGAGACCCAAACGTGCCGGGCTTTCCTCCCTCCCCCTTTGTGTCGTCGGAGCGAATTGGATAGGCCGCTTGGGTTCGACCGATGCTTGATGTAAAATCAGTACTGATACTATCACTCAAACTGCGACCGGGAATCCCCACCGATCGACCTTCTCCCAGAACTGGCCCCACCGCTCTGGTGTATAGCTCAAGGCCCGC
>JAJYCH010000801.1 GCA_021778575.1 Planctomycetota bacterium | reverse complement strand
TGCGAATGAGCGAGCCTCCTGGTCGACGCGACCCAGGGAGTCCAGGCGCAGACCGTTGCCAACGCCTACGCCGCGATCAACGCCGATCTGACCATTGTCCCGGCACTGAACAAGATCGACATGCAGGCCGCCCGCCCCGACGAGATCCGCGAGGAAATCGAGTCGACCCTCGGGATCGACCCGAGCGAGGTCCTCGCCGTCAGCGGCAAGACCGGTCTCGGCGTCCCCGACATCTTCCAGGCGATCATCGAACGAATCCCACCCCCGCCGGGCGATGTCAACGCCCCGCTCCGGGCGCTGATATTTGACTCGAAGTTCGACGACTATCAGGGCGTCGTCATCTATATCCGGGTCGTCGACGGCCTGCTCAAGATTGGCCAGAAGATTCGCTTGATGGCCCAGGGGACCGAGCACGAGGTCATCAACATCGGCCGGTTCCGCCCTCGCGAAACGCCGTGCGACGACCTCGGCGTGGGGCAGGTGGGTTACGTCACCGCCAACATCAAGAAGCTGTCCGACGTCCGGATCGGCGACACGATCACCGACGCCCATCGACCGGCGACCGAAGCCCTTCCCGGCTATCAAGAACCATCGCAAGTCGTTTACTGTGGTCTCTTTCCGGCGACGCATAACCAGTTCGAGGATCTCCGGACGGCGCTCCAGAAACTGTCGCTGAACGATGCCAGCTTCACCTTCGAGCCCGAGTCGTCCGACGCGCTTGGCTTCGGTTTTCGGTGCGGCTTCCTGGGGATGCTCCACATGGAGATCGTCCAGCAGCGGCTCGAACGCGAGAGCAACCTGGCGCTGGTCCAGACCGCGCCGAACGTCACCTACGAGATTCTCACGAAGCGCGGCGAAACCCTGCACATCTCGAATCCGACCCGGATTCCCGACCCCGGCGACATCGAGGAATTCCGCGAGCCGGTCGCGAAGGTCAACTTCATCATTCCGGCCGACTGCATCGGCGCGATGATGCAGCTCTGCGAGGATCGGCGGGGGATCTACCAGAAGACCGAGTACATGACCCCCACTCGCGCCATCCTTTCCTACGAGCTACCGCTGGCCGAGATGATCTATGATCTCTACGACAAGCTGAAAAGTTCGACACGCGGCTACGGTACGATGGACTTCGAGATCCTCGGTTTCAAGGATAACGACCTCTGCCGGCTCGACGTTCTGGTCAATGGCGCGAAAGTTGATGCACTTTCGATCGTGGTCCACCGGGGGTTCGCCGAACGTCGGGGTCGGAAACTGGTCAAGAAGTTGAAGGCCGAGATCGACCGCCATCAGTTCGAGGTGGCGATCCAGGCGGCCATCGGCAGCCGGGTCGTCGCTCGCGAGTCGATCTCCGCGCTCCGCAAGAACGTGACAGCCAAGTGTTACGGCGGCGACATTTCACGAAAACGCAAACTTCTGGAGAAACAGAAGGAAGGCAAGAAGCGTATGAAGCAGGTTGGCAACGTCGAGATCTCGCAGGAAGCCTTCCTCTCGGTCCTCGACGACGGCGACGAATAAACAAGGTTGGCGGACAGTTCCCGTTCCGGTCGCGAATTTCCCGAGTCGAATCTCCGGATCGCGGACCGTTTGTCTTCCCTCGCTCACGCGGAGCGGCCAGCATGACGGACGAACCGGGCGAGTCGGTCGAAGCGAGCCAGGAGGAAAGTTCGGCCGCTGCGCCGGGCGATCCTTCGTCGGTTCCTCCCCGGAAGGAATTCGTGTTTCGCCAGACGATCGAATTTCTGCTGTTGCTAGGTCTCGGGATCTTACTGCTCCGGACGTTCGCGGCCGAGGCCTACGTCGTGCCGACCGGCTCGATGGCTCCCACGCTCCTGGGCTTTCATAAAGAATTGACCTGCCCCAACTGTTCGTTTCCGTTCGTGATCGGAACGGACGAGCAGGGGGCCTCGGGCCGACCAGTCTGCCCCAATTGCGGTCAGGACGGACTCGACAAGACCGCGGCGGTCGAGTGCAACGGTGACCGCTTGCTCGTCCAGAAGTTTCTGTTCGACATTCGCCGTCCCCGGCGGTACGAGGTCGTCGTGTTCAATAGCCCGGTCGAACCCGACCAGGCTTATGTCAAGCGAGTCGTCGGTCTGCCCGGCGAGGCCTTGCAGATCATCGACGGCGACATTTTCATCAATGGCCGGATCTCACGAAAGACCCTGGCCGAACAACGGGCGATGCGAATCCTGGTCTTCGACAACGATTACGTCCCGGCCGACGTCGCGCGTTATCCACGCTGGCGGTTTCGCGGTGATCGGTTTCGTCGGACCGTCGCCAGCGGCTGGAAGGCGGTCGGAACCCGGTTCGTTCACGAGTCATCGAAGACCTCGAACCAGCAAGAAGATTGGCTCGAATACCTGCATTTCGACCCCGACCGGGGCCGTCACGGGCCGATTCGCGACTTCTGCCCCTACAATGGCTCGGACGTGAAGACCGATAACGTGGTCAATGACCTGATGATCGAAACCGAAGTTTCGGTTCGACCCGACGTCAAGTCGCTGTCGATCCGGATCGACCACGGGACCGACCATTTCGTGATCACCCTCCCCGTCGATGGCCGGGGGGCGGTCGATGTCCGCCGCAACGGGCTGGTCGAGGAAGTTTTTAACATCCAGGCCGGTCTGCGATCGTCTCCCGCGAGTTCCCCTCAATTCACTCGCGTGGAGGCCTCGGTGATCGATCACCGGGTCTGCGTGGCGCTGGATGGAATTCCGGTGTTCGACCCGATCGATTACGAAAAATCGGTCGGGTCGAGTTTCGGAGCACAGTCGAGTCCGCTCGCCCTGGG
>JAJYCH010000800.1 GCA_021778575.1 Planctomycetota bacterium | reverse complement strand
CGTTCGTCTCGACTCCCGCCGAGGAGATCTACGCCATCCTCTCGGTCGAGTCGCACCGGCATCAGGCGTGGCTTGTCGGCGAGGATCTCGGCACGGTTCCACCCGAAGTCGATCTGGCCATGAAGCAGCACAACGTCCGTGGGATGTACGTCATCCAGTATGAGATTCGAGCCGACGACGAGGAACCGCTTCGACCGGTTCCGGTATCAACAGTCGCCAGCGTCAATACCCATGATATGCCACCGTTTGGCTCGTTCTGGCGCGGGATCGATCTCGACGACCGACACGACCTTGGTCTGCTCGATCAAACCCGCCTCGATTCCGAGCGGCTGGTCCGCGACCAACAACGCAAGGCACTGATCCGATTTCTCGAAGCGGATAACCGCTTGAAACAAGGGGAGACCGATCCCGAGTTCGTCTTGCAAGCCATCCACGAATGGCTTGCCGCTTCCAAGACAAGTGTTTTGCTCGTGAACATTGAGGATCTCTGGCTCGAGACCCAGCCGCAAAATACCCCAAATACCTACGACGAACGCCCGAACTGGCGGCGAAAACTGCGCCGGTCGTTTGAAGAATTCTCAACCGACACCGCACTGATCGAGAAACTCCGGAAGATTAACGAAATCCGATCGAAGATCGATTGATCATGAATTGATCATAGAAAAGAGAACGGCGGGAACCGGGACAAGAAAATCAATTCCTGTCCCGATTCCCGCCGGTTCATTTCTGGGCTTTGTTGGTGCTTCTCAAGGCAGCGGCTTGATTGCGACATTGCGGAATTCGACCGGGTCGGTATGGCCGGCGAACCCGAAGAATCCCGAGGTCCGATCTTTGCCCGGATGCGGGCTCTCGGCCATGAAGTCGTGAACCGTGCTGAGGTCGGCATCGAGGATCACCGTGCCGTTCAGTTCGACCTTGATCTTCGGACCTTTGACGGTCACCTCTTCATAGTTCCATTCACCCACCGGTCGGAGATAGCCACGCTTCGCGGCGACCTGGCCGTAGGCCGATCCACAATACTGTCTGGGGTCGAGCTTGGAATACTTGGCGGCGGTATCGTCGAGGATCTGAAGTTCGCACATCCCTGCATAAGCCGTGTCGCCCTGCCCAGGATAGCGAATGGCCAGCCCATTGTTGCCGCCGGGGGGAAGCTTGAATTCGAGGCGGACGACAAAGTCGGTCAGATCCTTGTCATAATAGATCGTGCCGCCCTTACCTTTCTTGCACCGGAGCGATCCGTCGACGATTTCGTATTCGTCGATCGGTCCCTTCCAGCCGGCGGTCGACTTGCCGTCGAAGATCGTCTCGAACCCCTTGGGGTCAATCGAGGCGAGCGTCTTGTTCGCCTCGCTTGGTGGAATCTCGCGGACGAAGATGTTTTTCCAGCGGATCTCGCCGCCGTGCGTTTGAAGCTGGATCGGCCCCCGGGCGAAAAGGGGCGACTTGCGGTCGAAATAATTTTCCATCGTCGCGTTCTCGACGACCAGTTTACCATTGAGATAAACAGTCGTTCGCGCACCGATTTGAATGATTCGCAGACTGTTCCACTCACCGAATGGCTTGTCGGCCAGGACGAATGGGTCCTTGCCGGGAGCGCCCGGGCTGTTGTTCCAGAGTCCGCCCGAACCCTTGTCGGCCCCCAGGTTGTGCTTGCCGCCTTCCTTGGTGTAGTCCCAGATTTGCACCTGGGGATTGGCTCGAAGATAGATACCGCTATCGGCCAGGGCGACGGTCTTGTAGTCGATCAAGAACTCGATGTCGCCGTATTCCTTGTCGGTGGTCAGGTAGGCGCCGTGGCCATCATTGACCAGGTCGCCGTCCTGGACGCTCCAGTGCTCCTTGGCTTCGGCGGTCCATTTGGCGATCTGCGCGGTCCGCTCTTCCTCGGTCATCTTGGCCAGAGCCCGAGGGTCGAAGTGTGGCATTCCATGCCAGCCGTCGAGATTGGCTCCGTTGAAGATCGCCGTGAATCCTTCGGGGGGCTTGACGTCGGCCGCTCTCGCCTCGCTCAGGACCATCGGCGCGAAGCCGAGCAAGATCGGCAGAATCATTGGAAATCGCATGGGCAGAACCTCGATTCGAAGTCGTGATCTCAGCAAAAAAAGCAATCGTCGGTCGATGGCGGCGAAATCTCAGTCGCCCATCCAATCTCTCAGAGCGTCCAGTCCTTGCGGTAATCGCGCCGGAGGAAAGCCTCGGCCTCGGGGCAGTTGACAGCCTTCATGTTCGGCCCGTCCCACTCGATCTTCTTGCCCGACCGGTACGCGACATTGCCGAGCAGGACCGTCTCGGTCAAAGCACCCGAGTAGTCGAAGTTACAGGTCGTCGGTCGCCCATCCTTGCACGCGGCAATCCATTCGGCGTGGTGGCCGATCGAGGGGGGAATGGTCGGCGAGGGCATCGCGAAGTCCTTGAATTCCAGCTCGGGAAAGAGTCGGAGTCGGCCGTAATCGGCCTGGAGCATTCCCTTTTCACCGACGAACAGAACACCGAGCCCCCAGTTGGGAAGCTTGTTCTCTTCGAGGATCTTCGGCTTCGCGCCGCCATCGTACCAGTGGAGATCAAGGGCGGCTCGACTGGAAGTCGCGGGGAAGCTGTATTTCACTTCGAGCGCGGTGGGAGTGGTTTCCGAACTGACGGGCGGTCCCATTGCCTCGATCGTCGTGGGATAGCGGAGGTCGAGAGCCCAGAATGGCAGGTCCATGACGTGACAGGCCATGTCGCCGAGCGTGCCGTTACCGAAGTCCCACCAGCGTCGCCAGTTGGCGGGCAGGTAGGTTGGGTGATAGGGACG